>NZ_AP024908.1:600000-900000 GCF_024347135.1 Vibrio spartinae
TCCAAATGTTCCAGAATCTGCAAACATGATGCTTTTGCATCCCCAAATAACATCTGAGTATTCTCTTTAAAGAAGAGCGGATTCTGAACACCTGCGTATCCGGTATTCATTGAACGCTTAAAGACAATCACATCTTTGGCATGCCAAACTTCCAAAACTGGCATGCCAGCAATTGGACTATTCGGATCCTCTAGCGCTGCTGGGTTGACCGTATCATTCGCACCGATGACCAGTACAGTATCTGTTTCACTTAAATCATCATTGATCTCATCCATCTCTAATACGATTTCATATGGAACTTTGGCTTCAGCCAACAGCACATTCATATGGCCGGGCAAACGCCCCGCGACCGGATGGATCCCAAAACGCACTTTGATACCTTTGGCTCTCAGTTTCTCGGTAATTTCAGAGACTGGGTACTGAGCCTGAGCCACCGCCATACCATATCCTGGTGTGATCACGACAGACGTTGAGTTTTTAAGCATATCTGCAACATCTTCAGCCATGATCTCGCGATGTTCACCTTGCTCTTCTCCATCATCACTTATCACGACTTCCTGACCAAATCCGCCCGCAATCACGCTGATAAAAGAGCGGTTCATCGCTTTACACATGATATAAGACAGAATCGCCCCCGAAGAACCGACAAGTGCACCAGTCACAATCAATAGATCATTCGCCAGCATGAATCCAGCCGCTGCGGCGGCCCATCCTGAGTATGAATTCAGCATTGAAACGACAACGGGCATATCTGCACCACCGATCGACGCAACCAAATGATAGCCAAAAACAAAAGCGATCAGCGTCATCACCATTAGTGCGAAATAACTCCCGTCAACATTGACAAAGTAGAACAACAATAGTGTGGAAACGATAACTGCCGCAAGATTCCACTTATGTTTATGAGGAATATTCAACGGCGAAGATTTAAACACACCATGGAGTTTGCCAAACGCAACGATCGAACCGGTAAATGTAACCGCCCCAATAAAAACCCCCACAAAAACTTCAACCAAATGGATAACATGTTCAGCATGTGTCACGGTTTCTGGGGCTTCAATAAAGCTATTATATCCAACCAACACAGCGGCCATACCGACAAAACTATGAAGGATTGCGACCAACTGGGGCATCTGTGTCATTTCGACTTTCTTCGCAAAATAGATACCGATCGTCCCACCAATCGCCATTGCAATGATAATCCAGGCAATTCCCGACGTATCGGGAGCGAAAATAGTCGCCAATAAGGCAATCGCCATCCCGGTGATACCGTAATAGTTACCAGCCCTCGCCGATTCCTGTTTCGACAAGCCCGCCAGGCTCATCACAAAAAATAAAGCAGCAACGATGTACGCCGCTTGTACTAATCCTGCAGACATTCGCTACTCCTTGTTATTTTTTACGGAACATTTCAAGCATACGCTTGGTGACGGTAAAACCACCGAAGATATTGACACTTGCGATCAACACAGCAATAAACGATAAAAATGTAACAAAGCCATCGCCCTGACCAATTTGCAATAAACAGCCGATGACAATAATCCCTGAAATGGCATTGGTCACGGACATTAAAGGTGTATGGAGTGCATGAGTCACATTCCAGACAACGTAATAGCCGACCACGCAAGCAAGAACAAACACCGTAAAGTGACTGAGGAAGGCAGCAGGTGCAACAGAAGCAACCCAAGCGAATGCACCAACACCGACAACGAGGCCCAATGCCTTCTTCATCGGGGACACTGCTTTTTCTTCTGTTTTCTGGGGCGATTTTACTGGCTCAGGTTTAGCCTGTGGTTGTGCTGAAACTTGAATCGGAGGAGCCGGCCAAGTCACTTCACCTTCCTTAACGACGGTCACACCACGTTGAACAACATCTTCGAAATCGATATAGACTTCACCATCTTTTTCTTTGCACAGTAATTTCAGCAGGTTAACCAAGTTGGTGGCATACAGCTGAGAAGACTGTGTCGGTAGACGCCCGACCATGTCGCTATATCCGATGATCTTCACACCATTCTCAGTCGTCACCACTTGATCGGCCACTGTATATTCACAGTTTCCGCCATTAGCAGCCGCGAGATCGACAATCACACTGCCCGCTTTCATACTGTCAACCATTGCTTTGGTAATCAGTTTGGGCGCAGGCTTCCCTGGAATCAATGCGGTCGTAATAATGATATCGACATCTTTTGCCTGCTCTGCATACAGTTCAGCCGCTTTGCGATTAAAATCATCAGACATCTCTTTGGCATAGCCGTCTCCGGCACCGGAATTTTCCTGAAAATCAACGGAAAGGAACTCCGCGCCCATCGACTGGACCTGCTCTTTTACTTCAGGACGAACATCAAACGCCCGGACAATAGCCCCCAAACTACCAGCGGCACCAATCGCAGCTAACCCTGCCACACCGGCACCAGCGACAAAAACTTTTGCAGGCGGTACCTTGCCGGCAGCCGTAATTTGTCCGGTAAAAAATCGGCCAAATTCATGTGCCGCTTCAACGACAGCCCGGTATCCGGCAATATTGGCCATCGATGACAAAGCATCAAGTGCCTGCGCCCGAGAAATACGTGGCACGGAATCCATGGCAAGCACATTAATTTTTTTACCGGACAAGGCTTCAAGTAACTCTGGATTTTGTGCCGGCCAAATGAAGCAAATCAACGTCGCCCCTTCTTTGATCAGCTCGATTTCTTCAGCAGTTGGCGCATTAACTTTCAAAATAACATCTGCACGCCATACGTCTTCATGAGACACAACCTGAGCGCCAGCAGCTTCGAAACTCTGGTTGTCAAAACTCGCTTTGTCTCCGGCATCGGTTTCAATAAGAATATCAAAACCTAACTTTAGCAGCTGCCCTACCGAAGTCGGTGAAGCTGCAACTCGCGTTTCACCCGCAAGTCGTTCTTTAGGCACACCAATTTTCATAGTTATTTCCTTATAATTGGCACAGTAATATATTTAATCTAACGGCTTACTTACATATTCAAGCAGCTGACAACCACTTGCACTTCTTTGTAACATATTGTTTATAATGTATCGTCTATAACATGTTGTTTCTATGGCATTGATCCAACATCTGCCATGATGTCATCACCATACTAACGAGAATGTCCAGTGAATTGAATATCATGGTAAAAATTAATCATCGCAAAAAAGAAACCACAAGCTTATCGGCTTGTGGTTTCTTTCATTATGATTTTAATCAACTTGGGCAACACTCAACTGAAAAGCTTTTCTCCCATCTGATCAATAAACATCTTCGCCTTATGGACCATCAGATCATCAGCACTGCCGCGACTGGCCAAAACATCCGACCGAATGAAGCGATGCTCTTTGATTTCCCCATTGATTTCCCGGGTAATCCGTCCGGCAACCCGATACTGACCATTTTCGGCAATCGCTTCAGGAAAAATGGCAAAATCTTTGTAATAAACAGGTTCAACAGGTGTTGACTCTTGCTGACGTTGACCAAACAACCGAGATAAAAATCCCACTTACTTCTCCTTTTGATATTCTGTTTGATGACTAATAATCGGGCTTTCATGCCATTCCAATTCAAGGTCATCATCATAACGAGCCGTTGCAACAACAACAGGAACCTCACGATACTCAGGGTTCTGACGACGGTCATTCTTGATCATCGTCTCTCCGGCTTCAACGGCATCTTGTGCAAACTGCTTTAACTTCACTAAACGAGCTTCCGGAAGCGTGGATAGAAAATCGATATCATGGCGAATGTATACAGGACGCAACTGACTTAGCGCTAAACAAGCCAAATCAGCCAATTGTTCATGACCATAGCGAGCTTTAAAATCATCTGAACTCAAAATTTGACCGACTAAAGTTTCCATATAATTATGGACATCAACACTGATATGCATATTTATTCTCCAGTAACTGTTAGCATCCAAATGGATATAATCTTCAGGATTCAGGGATATCTATATCATAAACATAGTATCAGATAACCAGCCTGACATATTTTTATACATATCAGTAACAACCATGTGAGCCAAATAATGTGAATATTCTGTATTTCTTTAGTTTTTTGGTATTCTCATCTTTGTGGTTCATTGATGCATTTAGTTACGCATACCTCACCCAAAATTCAAGAAAGTCGTATAAAAAACGACAAAATGGTGTATTTTTTGCTAAAAATCACGTAAAGTTCAGTCAATTATTTGACGAATCAACCATCTATGTTTTCAATGTCGGTCAGTTCTTCCTGGTTCCGCTGTCTACTTCCTATTCTGTTCATTGTGGCTATCCATATCGGGATGGGCCACGAGATGTTTACGCAGCTATCAAATTCCAATGTACTGCTTAACTTACCTTATGTTTTACTTTTCACGGCATTAGCGGTTGCGCAAATATTCAAACAAAGTCGTATGGGCATGTTAGCTGTTGCTCAGATACTGGCCTATGTTGTCATTCAGCTTTGTTTGCAAACACCGTTAATCAGTGGCTCAACACTTTTAGAGTTATCTTTACTTGCTTTGCTCTTTCCAATCAGTTGCGTCATCTGTTATGCGTTCCATGACTCAGATCTTTTCACTAAAGAATTTCTGTACTATTTACTTATCCAAGGTCTGTTCTTCGCTTGGTCACTATTAATTCTGGATTATTTTAACCAAGGTGACTTTCCGGAGCTTTTTACGCAGTTATTGTTATCAGTGCCTCAGGTATCACGATTACCGTTTATTCTATTCCTTTACCTGATTGTTTTAGGTGGTCTCACCATGCTGCGGCTATTGAGGAAGAATCATAAACTTGATGCTATTGTTTACACATCTGTTCTACTTATTTCAGATGTCTTTGTTTCTTTTCATCTTCCGCACATCTCCAGCATACTATTCTCTATCTCTGGTATTTTTCTGGTGCTATATGTTATTGCTGCCGGACATGAGCTGGCGTTTAATGATCGACTCACCCACCTCCCCGGTCGCGCAGCGCTCGACCATACCATGAAGTCTCTGGGACGACATTTCACCATCGCTATGATTGATGTTGATCATTTTAAACAATTCAACGATAACTACGGCCATGATACGGGAGATGAAGTTTTAAAACTGGTGGCGAGCAAATTACTCCAAGTCAAAGGTAAAGCAAAAGCTTATCGCTATGGCGGCGAGGAATTTACCATTATTTTTAAAGGAAAAAGTTCAGAAGAAGCATTTGATTACCTTGAATCTTTACGCCAAGATATCCAAAATTATGACATGTATCTACGAAATACGGATAAGCGCCCAAAAAATGATAAAGTGGGACGCCAGAAACGGCAAAAAGATCAATCCAACGGTATTGTGAATATTACGGTCAGCATCGGTATCAGCGACAGTCGGTCAACCCGAAATCCCCAAGAAGTCATCAAATCCGCAGATCAGGCTCTCTATAAAGCGAAAAAATCTGGGCGGAATCAAGTGTCGGTGTAAACGGAGCCCGAATAAACCTCACACCTATCGATAAATTAGCATTAAAAATAAAACGAGAAGAATCAGTCTATTTATGACTAAAAATACAATTATCAATTTTATCATTCAATATTGATTTTATCGCTATACTGCCATTTTCATTTAAGTGGTCACCATTCCAGAACATTTTAGTTGGCAACGAGTAATTATATAAATTGATATAACAATCAGCACCTAACTGGTTCATATGATGATTAAGCATATTTAAATCAGGCACATCATATTTTGATAGATAATTTTTGAGCTGATTGATATAAAGGTCATGCAATGGCATAGAAATCAGAATAACCACATGGTCTTTGTGTTGCTTTAATAAGTGAATCATTTTTCTTAACTTATTTTCACTATTTTTGTAATAGTTTAAATCTGGTTCTTCCCCTTGAAAATGGGACCTTCTGAACCAATCCCCACCACCACTACTATGTACACCATCATTGACTTTCCGCCCATTCGATAAAAAATAATCATGGTTTGAATTGTTATCGAATATAGATAATGGTGATTTTACCAATTTATCTTCAAAAAAGTCGATCAAATCTAGCGGCTTACTGACATATAATAAATCATTATCATTAGATAAGGCATTTATTCCTTTATATAATTCTATTGGTGTAAGGTTAATAATAAAATACTTGGCATTTTTAAAATCACTCACCCCCAGTTTTACTTGCTTCATTCGCCGTTTAATATCAGCTCCATCTTCATTAAGATAATATACATTATTTCCATTCATCAGAATTTTATAAGCATGAGAGTTGCCTATAATGAGCCATTTCACATTTTCAGAGTTAGTAATTCTTTTAAATGAATCATCCGATATCATAATATAAATAAGATGGATAATAATCACACTAAAAAAAACCAGTGATATGATTTTAATTTTTCTAAAACTGTGCATAATAGAATTGCCCATCTACTTTTCTGAAAAATAAGGTAAATGCTACAAAAACCAGACATAATATAATAACAACTAAAGGATGATGATTTATCGTTCTTCGAACTAACGAAAAAGACTTATAGTCAAAAAATAGCATAATAAAAACAGATAATACCCATAAGAGAATATATAACCAGTTCAGAGAAACGGGTATAAAATGATTCGGTAGAAATCCATTGAATATAAATCCTATAAAAGAATAGTAGAATATCTGACTTGCCCATAATAGTTTATTATGCTTTTTCATTCTATTCTGCAAGAAAAAATAAATAAAGTTAAATACTCCAAAAAAAATAAAATTAAACCCCACCCCATGCCATAAGGCTAAAGAGCCAGTTGCAATACCTATATTAGTATAAGCCCAAAACTTGTTGTAAATCTTTATTTTAATGAAATCCATACACCATTGATAAATGGTTGCATTCCATCTCCTATAAAACTGAGATATATTCTTACTAAAAAAAGGTGATTTAAAACTAACTGGCATCTTAAATCCTGAAAGGCCAGCAATACCAATTCCCATTAATGACCAAGAGAGAAAGTCAGAATACATATATGCCCACCAATATATAGAGTTCAGAAAGCTATCATCATTGGAATAATTATAATGTGTTATATAGGTAATATATGTTTTGTAGAATAGCCCAACAGAAAATATAATATGATATAGCGCCAAAGACTTTATGTTCATCTTTTTCTTTCTTGCAAACCCTGAAGGTTTGACGACTGGACCACAGTACATTTGAGGGAAAAAACTCAGTCTGCTCACGATTGTATATAATGACATATCTTCTTTAATATAATAACAAACTTGAAATAGTACAAAACTTAGCCCAAGAAGATTCTCTTTAATATCTGTCGACAATAGCGTATTTTTGAATGAAATTAAAAATAAAACAGCCAAAGCCAATATAAATTCTCGATTTTTAACAAATCGGTTAAATTGAATCATAAGAAAAGCTAAAAGAACAATCAAAATAAAAGTTACGGGATATAATACACATGACATTAAGACACCACAAAAAATAACAATATCTTTAGAGTTGGTCATGGCAGATATAAAATATATCAGAATTAATATAGTAACCAAATCCCACCCTTGCCATTATCGTTATCGTTATCGTTATCGTTATCGTTATCGATTAGAAAAATCAGTATATTACAAGTCACAAGTTAGTTCACCTTGTTTGAGAGGATACCTAGAAGTAAAACATTATTCATCTATAAGCATATAAATACAAGTGCTCACACGTTCAATATTATACAAAAGGAAAAATCAGGAACGGTGAGCCAATCGGAGATGCTCATCTGAACCCAGAAAAAGAAGCGGCTTGATACTTAAGCAAGTTGTGACAACTAGCTTGAAAAACGCCGTCATTTTCCATATTTTATAAATGCTTATATTACGTTCATTATAAATGGCATATGATAACTTGCTGTTTTTTACATGATTTCCTATATTTAGTCAATACAGATGCTGGGTATTCCTGTTGAGCATCAGCCGTTTTTGTGGAACTACCACGTTATAAATTTATCAAGTATGATTTTTAGGCAGGGGTGCACTTGAGACAGAATCAACATAAAAACAGTAATAGTGATGTAAATAATCTAAAATTAATGTCTAATCAAGACTTTGGTTTTATACTTTCTATCATAATGCTTACTTTAGCCGGCTACCTCAACGCTGATGAAGTAGAAAATCTTAGTACACCACTGGCATTTTTAGGAGGGAGTGTTGCATTTGTCGCAACCATTCAACCTGAACGGTTGTACAAACTTAACTTTCTATGGACTTTCACCGGACTCCTGTTAGGAAAAGTCACTCAGACCATCACACTTGGCCTCATTTTTTATCTCTTCTTTTTACCTACAGGCTTGGTGATGCGTCTATGTGGCAAGGACGAATTAAAATTAAAACAGACGCAATCATACAGTTTCTGGTGTTACCGACAGCAACAGCGAGTTCCCCTTGAAGATACATTCAAGAATCAATTTTAATTGTTGGATTTAATATGGATCATCTCAAAGAACTTTTAACTTTTCTAAAAGTGCGCAAAAAATTATGGCTTGCCCCGATCATGATTGTCATGTTTCTCCTATGCGGATTATTCTTTTTAGTTCAGGGGACAGTCGTTGCACCATTTATTTATACCCTATTCTAGGAGAAATAATGTACATTTTGGGGATATCGGCATTCTACCATGACAGTGCGGCCTGCCTGATTTTCAACGGAGAAATCATTGCAGCAGCACAAGAGGAAAGATTCACCAGAAAGAAACATGATGACAATTTCCCTGTAAATGCTGTTCAATATTGTGTGGCAGAAGCAAACATAGCTGCCTCTGATATTGACTATGTTGTTTTTTATGAAAAACCATTGATTAAATTTGAAAGGTTAATAGAGACATATTTAGCATTTGTTCCCCATGGTTTCAGCAGTTTTCGTTTGGCAATGTCATTATGGATGGAAGGAAAACTATTCCAAAAATCACTCCTTGTCGATGGGCTACGCCAAGCATTTGAATCCCGGATTAATTGGAAAGAAAAACTCCGATTCTCAGAGCATCACCTGTCTCATGCTGCAAGTGCTTTTTTCCCTTCACCATTTGAACGGGCAGCAGTGCTGACACTGGATGGTGTGGGTGAATGGACAACAACATCTCTGGCTATCGGCCATGGGAACCAATTAAATATCATTAAAGAGATGCACTTCCCTCACTCTCTTGGGCTGCTTTACTCATCGTTTACTTATTATCTCGGTTTTAAAGTCAATTCCGGTGAATACAAAATGATGGGATTAGCCCCTTATGGAACACCTAGATATTCTCGCCTTATCAAAGAAAAACTGGTCACGATTGGCGAAGATGGCAGCTTCCATCTGGATATGCGCTATTTTAACTATTGTTCTGGGTTAACGATGACGAATAAACGGTTTCATCACCTTTTCGGAGGACCGCCACGTAAACCAGAATCGACAATTACTCAGCGAGAAATGGATATTGCAGCCTCGATTCAAAAAGTCACAGAAGAAATTATTACCAAATTAGCACATGCGATTGCCCAAGAAACAGGTGAATGCAATTTATGCCTCGCAGGAGGTGTCGCACTCAATAGTGTTGCCAATGGTGTGATCTTGCGAGAAAAAATATTCGATAACATATGGATCCAGCCTGCTTCAGGTGATGCAGGGAGTGCCTTGGGCGCTGCACTTGCGTATTGGCATATTCATCATCAAGGAGAACGCAGTTGCCCTTCCACACTACGAGACCATATGCAAGGCGCTTATCTGGGGCCAGCTTATTCAGATCACACGATAGAACAAGTTTTGAACAAACATGATGCGCGATACAAAAAATTGACGGAAGATGAATTGATTCATAAAGTCGCTATCCTGTTAACGGAAGGAAAAGTCATAGGATGGATGCAAGGACGAATGGAATTCGGGCCTCGAGCCCTTGGTGCAAGAAGTATCCTTGCCGATCCGAGAGCAGCTTCTATACAGAAAACACTGAATCTTAAAATTAAATTCAGAGAAAGTTTCAGGCCATTCGCCCCCAGTGTTTTAAGAGATCATATGGCAGACTGGTTCATGCAAGATGTTGATAGCCCATACATGTTATTGGTCGATCATATAAATACTGACAAGCACTATAAGGTAAACGATGTTGAAGCAACAGGGATAGAAAAGCTACACTTTTCCAGATCTGTCATTCCTGCAGTAACGCATGTGGATTATTCAGCGCGTATACAGACTGTCCATCATGATACCAACCCTAAATATTATGCATTAATTAAGCGTTTCTACGAATTAACGGACTGCCCGGTTATCGTCAATACATCATTCAATATTCGTGGCGAGCCGATAGTCTGCTCACCGGAAGATGCTTTCCGATGTTTCATGGGGACAGAAATGGACATTCTAGCCATCGGGAATTATCTGTTGATTAAAGATGAGCAAGATATATCACAGAGAAGTAACTATGTGAGCCAGTATGAACTGGATTAAGCTGATATCAATTAACCTTTGTGTGCTTATTATTCTGCTGCTTTTTTTGGAAGTCGGTGCTCGACTGGTATGGACGTTAAAAACCTGTATAACGGGTGAATGTGATTCAAGTCGGTTAAGGCACTTAGCAGTACGAGAGCTTCCTGAAGATATCAACATTGATTTTATCGAAACCAATAACCAGTTAGGTTATATACCTACACCAGGATTCAACCAGATCGTCAACTTCCGTCACTGGCCTCAAATCAAAGTGTCAATTGATGAAAACGGTTATAGAAAGAATGACAATGACGCCATTTACACTCATTCCATACTTGTGGTCGGAGACTCATTCACATTTGGTGATCAAGTATCGAATCATGATACGTGGCCATCCTGTCTTGAAAGAAACTTAAACAAAGGCATAACAAATGCTGGCGTTTCTGGTTACGGCGCAGCTCAAGCTGTGAAGCGAGCAGATAGTATCTTAAAAACAAATCATTACGATACCGTGATTTTATCTGTCTTCTTAAGTGATGATTTCCACAGAGATCAACTGGATTATTTTTCCGGTTTTCCTCGTCCTGCGGTCATCACAAACCACAATATGATTGAGTGGGCATCATTATCATCACTGAATGCGCAAGGAAGTAAATGGACCCCTGCCCCGCTATCCCCCTCACTTACAATCCTTAGATATGCTTGGCTCAACTCGATTATTGCCGCAACCCTTATAGACCGAATATCTGCCATGCAAGGTATATCAATTGACTGGACAGGCCGTCGTTTGACGCGAAAACATCCCGACGCAGCACCCATTAATTCGATCATCGATTTCACATTCGGAAAATTATCACGTTTACCCGTGACTGAAAAATATGTTCTATTTCAATATTCACAAGGTGATCTCTTCAATCCTGAAATTGAAAAAATTCGTCATATGGCGACAAACGCAGCACAACATCGACATATAAACATATTAGACAGCTTTGATGATTTAAAAGCAGCAACAAAAAAATCCTCAATCCCCATATGGGATGGACATCATACTGCCTACGGAAATCAATTGGTCTGTCAGTTTGTAGTATCTAATATAAAATCGAGATAGCTCACTAGCGAGTAAGGAGTAAGGAGTAAGGAGTAAGGAGTAAGGAGTAAGGAATTGGAGCGGGCAGCGGGAATCGAACCCGCATCATCAGCTTGGAAGGCTGAGGTAATAGCCATTATACGATGCCCGCATCGAGATGACGGTGTTAATATGCCACAATCGACGAAAAAGAAAAGTGCTATTTACAAAAAAACCGTTTGATTGCACACTTCATAATCAAATTGATTTCAATTGGTTATCATACAACCAGTCGTGCGTTATCCAACTTATATCCTGCGCCAATCATTCATACATTACATATTCGTATACAGTGGGCCGCCTCCACCTTCCGGAGGTGTCCAAGTGATATTTTGGGCCGGGTCTTTGATATCACATGCCTTACAATGGAGGCAATTTTGTGCATCAATAACAAAACGTTTCTCATCATTTTCTTCCACGATGTTGTAAACACCGGCAGGACAATACCTTTGTGCCGGCTCTCCATAAACAGCCAAATTTTCTGCTAACGGAATGTGTGGGTCACGTAGTCGAAGATGACAGGGCTGGTCATGCTCATGAGAGACTTTGGCAATATAGACAGAAGAAGCACGATCAAAACTCAACTGTTGATCCGGTTTGGGGTAGTTGATCGGCTGACATTGATTCATCGGTAACAATTGAGCATGATCTGCTTGATTATCCCGGACACGCCATGGCAGACGCCCACGGAATATATTCTGATCAATAAAATTAAATAACCCGCCAGCCAAAGGCCCAAACTGATGCATTGCCGCACTACTATTTCTTGCCGCATATAACTCTTCATGTAGCCAGGAATCCTGAATCGCCTCTGCATATGACGTTAAATCGGCACCTTGCATCTTCTGCAAAAGTGCGGGATAAACTGTTTCCGCAGCCAGCATCCCAGATTTCATGGCAGTATGAATTCCTTTCAGTTTCGCGCCATTCAATACACCCGCTTCACAACCAATTAATAGACCTCCGGGAAATGTCATTTTAGGCTGAGCATGGAATCCCCCTTTGGTTAAGGTTCTTGCCCCATAAGACAACCGCTGTCCGCCACGGAGATACCGAGCGATCTCAGGATGATGTTTCATCCGCTGAAATTCGTCAAACGGGCTCAAATAAGCGTTCTTATAGTTCAGATCAACCACCAGACCGATAGCAACCTGACAATCATCAATAAAATAGAGAAACCCTCCGCCATTCGCATGACGCGTCAAAGGCCAGCCAAAGTGATGAATCACCTGCCCCAATTGATGACGCTCAGGCTCAATCTGCCAAACTTCCTTTAATCCTAAGCTAAAATGCTGCGTATCAGCATCTCGATCCAATGCATAACGCTCAAGCAGTTGTTTACCAAGATGTCCCCGGCTTCCTTCAGCAAATAACGTATATTGACCTCGTAATTCAATGCCCGGCATATGGTCGGATTTCGATTCCCCCCTGGCATTTAACCCCATATCACCCGTGATGACTCCACAAACTTCATTCTGTTCATTGATGAGTAATTCTGCAGCAGTAAACCCGGTAAAAATTTCTACACCAAGTTGTTCTGCTTGTCTGGCGAGCCACTGACAGAACTTCCCTTGTCGAATCAGATAGCTCCCTTGATGATGCATACTCTGAGGTACAACAAGGTTGGGAATACGCCATGCCTTATCTTCATCCCGGAGATAGAAGAGCGCTTCCTGCTCAACTTGGGCAATCAGCGGCACATCTTGCTGTTGCCAGTCGGGAAAGAGCTCATCCAAGGCGCGACTTTCCATAATCGCGCCTGATAACGCATGGGCTCCGATTTCTGCACCTTTTTCAATCAGACACACGTTCAGTTCCTGATTCTGCGCTTGTGCCAGTTGCATCAGACGGCAGGCGGCCGATAAACCAGCGGGCCCGCCACCAACAATCACAACATCAAATTCCAGAACTTCTCTCATGAATTTCCCTTACTTCTCTCTCACAGGATGAATGATGGTGGCTGGCTTGAGTGATCTCACACCATTTTTTCTATCAATTCAGGCAGCACTTCCAGACAATCCGCCACAAGCACATAATCCGAGGACTGAAATATCGGTGCATCAGCATCATTGTTAATTGCCACAATCGTTTTGGCATCTTTGACACCGGAAATATGCTGAATAGCCCCGGAAATACCGACAGCAATATACAAATCCGGCGCAATCACTTTCCCCGTTTGTCCAATTTGCAGATCATTGGCAGTAAACCCGGCATCGACCGCTGCTCGTGTTCCCCCGATTGCAGCCCCAAGCTTGTCGCCCAGCGTCTCTAACAAAGCGAAGTTGTGTTCATTTCCCAATCCACGGCCACCACCAATCACAATATGTGCCGATGACAATTCCGGACGAGAAGATTCAACGGTCTGATGACTGATCACCTGTGCAAGCTTGACGTCTGCTGTGACCGGTATTTGAACCACAGTCGCTGCACCGCCCATATCAGCACTTGCAGAGAAAGCGGTTGTTCTGATGGTTAACATCTTGATCGGATCCATCGATTGAATCGTGGCGATGGCACTCCCCGAATAAATCGGCTTGCGGAAAGTATCATCACTCTCGATATCAATGACTTCCGAGATCAAGGACACATCCAACAATGCAGCCGATCTGGGTAAAAAGTTTTTCGAAAATGACGTCGCAGCAGCAAGGATATGGGTATAATCGCTTCCGATATCAGCAATGAGATTGGCAATATTTTCAGCTGGCGCACCAGTATAGATATCAGAGTCAGCAACGAGAACCGTCGAAACATTGCCCACCTGGGTGGCATGTTCAACGACCGACTCACAATGATGACCAATAACAAGTAAATGAATATCATCACCGATCTGTTTACCGGCCCCGATCGCATGGAATGTCGTCTCGCCTAATTTGAGATGATCATGCTCCGCAATAATCAAAATAGTCATCAGATTACCCTCGCTTCATGCTTTAATTTATTCACCAACTCATCCACGTTTTCGACTCGGATACCCGCCCGATGACCATTTAACGATTCAACATTGATAAGACGCGTTCGCCGATGCATCGCAACGTTTAAGCTCTCCGCTGCAATCGATTCGATGGGTTTTCTGCGGGCCTTCATCACATTAGGGAGAGAAGCGTGGCGAGGTTTATTTAAGGGTAAGTCAGCAGTAAGCACCGCTGGAAGCGTGACCCGGATAACCTGTTGACCATGATCGACTTCTCGCGTCACAAGGGCAGAATCGGATTCAAATTCAATATTTGAAGCAAACGTTCCCTGAGCGATGCCGAGCAACCCCGCCAACATCTGGCCGGTTTGATTATTGTCACTATCCACTGACTGTTTACCGGTAAAGATGATTTGTGGCTGTTCTTTCTCGACCACTTTGACTAATAATTTAGCAATCACCAGCGGGTCCAAATGATCTTCTGACTCAATATGGATCGCACGATCTGCACCCAGAGCGAGTGCCGTTCTCAGCTGATCCTGACACGGCAGCGTTCCGACAGAAACGGCAACGATTTCGGATATCACCCCGGCTTCTTTATGCTGGATTGCTTCTTCCAATGCAATTTCACAATAGGGATTCAACACCATTTTGGCATCGGATAAATCAACGTCCCGTTGATCACTCTGAACACGAACCGCCAACGACGGATCCGCGACTCGTTTGATTGCTACTAATGCTTTCATATACCTAGCCTTATTCGTGAACTGACTGACTCAGAGTCCCAATTTTCTTGCGATGATGCCTCTTTGAATATCATTCGATCCGGAGAAAATTCTTGAGGGAACCGCATCCAGTAATAACTGCATGATTCCCATTTCTTTTTCGATTGCGGAACCCCCGAACGTCTGAATGGCATCCAAACCACACTGCACAGCCGATTCAGAGATAACCAACTTACTCATCGCAATTTCCAACTCACTATCTTTCCCTTGGTCGTAAAGCCAACCCGCGCGGTACAGCAGCAAACGCGATGTATCCAGATTGATTTTCATATCAACGATCCGGTTAGATACTGATTGATTCTGAGCGATCGCCCGACCAAACTGCTTTCGTTCCTGCGCATGATGAATAACTCTTTCAAGCATTCGCTCCATCGCTCCCACGTAATACGCGAACAGGCATCCTTTTTCCCAAATCATCGAATCATAAAACATCGCCCCGCCGGCACCTTCCGCACCAACACGATGAGATTCAGGGACAAAAACATTCTGTAAATAAACTTCTGACCACAGGCAAGTCCCTAAGCCATCTTTGGCATGGTGATTCCCGACGGTTAGCCCTTCAGTATCTTTTGGCACCAAAAAGGCACTCACACCTAGGAACCCCATTACCGGGTTTGTTTTTGCGTATACGAGGAAGTAATCAGCGACAGGGGCATTAGAGATGAAACATTTTTTGCCATTTAAGCAATAACCGTCCGAAACACGTTCTGCGGTAGATTTCATCCCGTAAATATCAGAACCGGCTTCTGGTTCGGTCGCGGCGTTTGCCATAATACAGGAGCCGTCAATCAATCTCGGCAGATAAGTTTGTTTGAGGGTTTCACTGGCAAAACTACTGAAAGGAACAACACAGGCGAACAAGTGAGCAGAAAGCGAAAACGCCAGCCCTAAATCATGACAACCTTTGCCCAAAGCTTCGACCATAAGCATGGTTTCCAGTGTTGATAAACCACTACCGCCATCCGCTTCAGAAATCGGAAGACTGGCATAACCGAACTGTGCGGCTTCCTCCCATACCTGACGATCAAAAGTGTGTGTCGCCATCCGTTCAGCTGCACCTGGTTCTAAGACATCCGATGCAAAACGGAGTGCGGTATCATAAAGCTCTGTTTGTTGTGGTGTTAACTCAAAGTTCATGCTTACATCCTTATTAGGAATGAATTATCAAAATGGTGGGGACAACACATCCATTAAAATAAGTGCAGCACGATTAAATTACATTTATACTGTCTAAATGTAATTTTAGCTGATGAGATTATTTCTTATTTTTATCAGAGATTGATAGTAATATTTATCAATCATTAAATTATAAAAACCTAACCTAGCCTGTTCATCGATATGTCGGTTTAGAACCTGCACTTTATTATTAAATATCAGGAAGTGTCTGAATTTAAATTATTAATATGGTAATCATCATAAACACACATTTTTCAATGTAGCTAGTCATATCTGTCATATATTCAACTCAGCCCACAGATTTAATTATATTTTTAATATATAAATATCAATAAAACTAATTCAATTTATAAATCTTAGTTTTTAAATTAGTGTATTTATTCTATATCAACATCAGATGACAATTAATGAACAATTTTGTTTCAACGAATTTAATTTTCATAGTTCACATGAACTTTTCATGAAGAAAAAATGACACTTATCGTAAAATATATGGGGCTTAAAAATAAGAACCGCCCTTGAAAATACATTGGCGGCTCATTTTTAGGATGGTGTAGTTTGTGGTCTTATGGGGTGACAACTCACTGCTCAGTGAGCCGTTCTAACTTGATTAATATTGCGGTTTCAGGATCCAGAACCGGCAATGCAATCCCCACTTCACGACACCAAGAACCAGAAACCTCGCCCCCCGATAATGTCCATTGCGGCTGCGCATGCACAATATTTTCGTAAAATGATGGTTTGTCCAAAACAGAGATTCGGTACATCGCCTGATCATCCAAACCGGGAATTCTTAAACACCCACTCAAGGCATGAGTCGGCATTGCCAACTGCGCAATCAGCACGACCGCCTCTGACTGATCAGCAGCGACCACCGCTTGAGCCTGATGCGCATCATCATCCGTCGGAATTCGCCAGTTGGTTCCGGAGTGAAGCAAAGGTCGTAAAGATTGATGGAGTGCCACATAACGTGCAAAATTTTCTTTCTCCGTCACATCTTCTTTCACCGGGTCAAGCTCGATCCCCATATGGCCGAACAACGCAGTCAGACCACGAAACTCTATACTGTGCCGCCGGCGTGTACTGTGACAATGCCCAGCCCCGATATGGCTGCCCATCACTTCAGGTGGGAAAAAGTAGCTCATCCCACGCTGAATCCGCTGCCGCTCCAATGCATCATTGTTATCAGATGGCCAGAATCGATTTGTGCGTTTGAGGACCTCATAATCAATTCGTCCGCCACCGGAAGCACAAGATTCGATACTCACATGAGGAAATTGCAACCGTAACTGATCAACCAAGGCATAAAATCGCTCAGTCTGCCGCACGCCAGATGCCCTTCCTTGATGTCCGGGTTGAACAATTTCGCGATTCATATCCCATTTAATATAAGCAATATTATATCGACTCAAGAAATAAGACAGCCTTTCATATAAATAATCAAATGCATCATCATTCTGTAAATCAATCGCGTACTGATTTCTTCCCGTCGGTTGTTCATACCCGTCTAGCGCTAATAACCAATCAGGATGCGTTCGGTAAAGTTCAGAATTTTTATTGATCATTTCCGGTTCAAACCAAAGACCAAATTCCATTCCCAACTGATTGACATGTTCAATCACCGGCTCAAGACCATCAGGATATTTACTTTCATCTAAAAACCAGTCTCCCAATGCTGCCGTATCATCATTTCGTGCGCTGAACCAACCATCATCAATAATAAACCGCTCAACACCTAATTTGGCGGCCTGAGTGGCCATCGACATAATATATTCAGGCTCATGCTCGAAATAGATACCTTCCCATGTATTGAGATGAACTGGCCGAGGCTTTGCAACAAAATCAGGTGGGCATATTGAGTGGCGGACATGCTCATGGAACTGTTGACTCATCCCATTTAACCCTCGCCCACTGTAACTCGCATATAACCATGGCGTTGTCAGACTTTCTCCTTCCTCAAGTGTCACTTCACCGGGTAAATAGATCACTTCAGCCTGCATATAACGTCGGCCGTCCGCTTTTACATCAACCCGGAGTCGATGATTGCCGCTCCATCCAAAGTGAAATCCCCAGACATCACCATGCAATTCATCAAAATTCGACGAACCGGCAATCAGAGCCGGATAGTGTTCATGAGAAGTTCGCCCGCGCCGATTTTCTTGCTGATAACCGCCCTGAAGCAATGGCTGGCGCTCAGTCTGAAATTCTTTCACCCAGCGTCCGTAGAATGTCATCAGCTCTTTCGCTTTCGCCGGTAATGGCAACGTATTGGCAAAACGGTTGACCTGATAGGCCCCAGACTTGATGTTTGTTAGCTGATGACGCGTTTTCACCACATCATATTCGTCCAGATGAATTTCTGTACTCAGGCGAAGGCCCGCCAACGGATCCTCACTTTCCAGATATAGTGTCTGTCCTTGCAACGGCGTCTGTCCTTGTAACGCTTTTTGCACACTTTTCAGCATGAAAACCGGTGCCCAGTCTTGACCATTGCGATGACCTTCCAAGCCCGGACTGCTGAACACCCCGCGTCCTAATTCAGGTGACAGGGTTATCGCGACATCTGCATCCAGACGGCCATATGGGATAGGACGATGTAAAGTCGAGCGGTAACGCGCTATCTCACCATCGACTTGGTTCCCCCAATACAGTATTTCTGCAAATTCTCCCAACTCAATCATTAACTGAGTTTGCTTGCCGGTTAATTCAATCAGTTCTCGCTCTTTCATCACAAGTCACTCTTTCGTTCAGTTCGCGCGGTGTGTTGTCACATCAGGCAGGTTATCTTTGAGAACATGAGCAACACTTGCAAAATCACATGAAAATAACTATCGGGCGAGCGCCCCACGTTCCGTTGTAAACAAATTAATCGACTCAGACATGGTCAGCAAATTACATTCAACGCATATATCACAAAATCTTACTTTTCCGGATAATATGGCAGAATTACCAAACCGGACTATGGACTTTAGTCAGGCGAAAATCATAATATCTTGGTGATATTACTTACATTACATATTGTTTACAGTAGATGTTGTTTACAATATAGACATACCGGCTGTGTGGCATCGTTCTTATCACCGAGCCTTACTTTTAAGCACTCGGCGGTGAGCGATTCATGCAGAGTGATATGCGCATATAGACCGATATGTTGATATAGACAGATGGAGATAAAGACATGGATGAACCATTCATCCACACACCGGACAATGATAAAATTCAAGCCTCCCCTGAGCATCACGGCCCATTGCTTGATGGTGAAGCGGAGCTAAGCTTTGAGCTCCGTCAGCCCTTCTACATGGAGGCGTATCACTGGCACCAGCAAATTGAAGTCAATATTCTTTATCAGGGGACATTGACGTATACGTTCAATCATACCGACGTATTGATAGAAAGTGGTCAAATGGCCATGTTTTGGGCCGTCACTCCCCACCGGGTCAAACAGACCAGTGATCATGCACTCATGGGAATTATCAACATTCCTCTCAACATGTTGCTAAGTTGGCCACTCCCTCAGGAATTTGTTCAACAGATCATGAATGGCGGTGCGATCTCAGCTCGTCATACAGAGATCGTCAGCTTTGCAGAGAATCAACGCTGGATCGCGGCGTATCGGGAAGGCCATGAGGTTCGTAATCAAATTGTTCAAGAAGAGATCTTCTTAATGCTTCGCCGGCTTTGTTCCTATAACTATCATGTTGAAATGTTCAACTTTATGCGTGAAACCCCATTACGCCATGCTAATTATACCGGCTATAAAAATGTTCAGTTCATGCTTGATTACATTGCTAATAACCACAACAGGGATATTAAGGTTGAAGATATCGCGTCTCATGTAAAACTCCACCCTAAATATGCCATGAGTCTATTTAAAAACATGCTCAGTGTTTCTATCAAACAATACTTAATTATTATGCGTATCAATCATGCCAAAGTGTTACTCGGCAATACCCGTCACCCCATTAAAAATATTGCGACCCATAGTGGTTTTAAACATCCGAGCTCGTTTTTTGCAGCATTCAGAAACCATACTGGCATGACCCCACAAGCATTTCGAGAGCAAAGTCAGCAGCAAACGGTACTGTAATTGATTCAGGTAAGGATTTGGACGTTGTGAGACATTAACAAAAACATGCCAACATATCGGTATAAATCGAAAGTGTTGAGGAGAACTGGAGCGGGCAGCGGGAATCGAACCCGCATCATCAGCTTGGAAGGCTGAGGTAATAGCCATTATACGATGCCCGCATATCGGCTTGAGGTCGATAAGATGCCATAACTAAAAAAAAAGAAAAGCGCTTTTTGTCTAAAAACCGTTTGTTTGTACACTTCATCAGCAAATCAAGATCAATTGGTTACCGAATAACCATAAAAACAGTGATTTTAATCATCATCACTCGTCGGACCGCAAAAGTTTCCGCTCCCCGATCATTTGACTACACTTTTTACTACACTAACACTGAGTACCACAGTGAGATACACCATCATCGATAGCAGGAGGTGCAATATGAACATTCGCGATCGTATTGAATCACTTGAGCAGCAGATCTATGTTGCTTGCTCCGAAGGTGATTACCAAGCCGTCAATCATCTGGAACAACAGTTAGAACATTTACAAGGCATCGTAGACCATTCAATGAATGACGAAGGCCCATATGCGCTGGAAGGCAAAGACATCTTAGATGAGGACTGGCGTTAATCATCGAGGAACCGATTTTGATAAGAATATGCCCAAATAGCCCATGCTGTTTGGGCATATTGATATGCGTTCAGCTCGGATCAGGACAATGCCACAGACTTGATTTGTGCCCACACGGACATGCCGGCCGATAACCCCAATTCAGATGCTGATCTCAGCGTAATTTGTGCCAGCAAACGATGGTGACTGGACAATGCCAGTACCACAACCACCTGTCCTTGCTGCGCCTTGCGATGGTCAATATCGACAATCACAGCCGGCAGGCGATTGAGCATTGTGGTTTGTTCCGGCTCATACAGCGCAATACTGACATCAGAAGCCAACACCCGGCACCGGTACAACTGACCTTTCTCCCCGATATGTCCGGGTGCCCAAATCGTGACATTGTCACTTTCAAGTTGTGTGACCCGATCCGAATGATGGTCAACTACGCGGGTATCAAAAATACTCCCCAACTCCTCACCAAATATATCCTGATGACCAGGATCGGACATCACAACCTCGGCTTGATCACTGACCACGACTTGTCCGTTTTGAAACAACACGACATGATCGGCTAAACGAGCCAGCTCCCGAACCGAATGTGTCACATAAATCACCGGAATGGACAGCTCCTGATGAATCTTCTCCAAATACGGTAGGATCTCGGATTTCAGTTTGACATCCAGTGCAGATAACGGCTCATCCATCAATAATAATTTGGGACAAGTCAGCAACGCGCGCGCAATCGCAATTCGCTGCTTCTCTCCCCCTGAGAGTTGATGAACCGAGCGATCCAACAGATGACTCACACCGATAAAACGACAAATACTGTCCACAGAGATCCGCCGTTTACTGGCTGGGATCCGTCGATAACCGTATTCCAGATTCTGCTGAACGGATAGATGCGGAAATAATCCGGCCTCCTGAAAAACATAGCCAATATCACGCCGATGTGTCGGCAGAAAAACCCCTTGTTCAGAACACTGCCAGATCTCGTCACCGACTTGTAGTTTCCCGTGCGCTGGATTTTCCAACCCGGCAATCGCTCGCAGGCATGTCGTTTTTCCAGAGCCGGAGGGCCCAAATAACACCGTAATACCGGAAGCGGGTAACGTTAAATCCACCGCTAAAGAGAAGTCAGGATAAGTAATGGCGAATGCCGCATGAATAGAACTCAAAACTTACCTCTCCGAATAATGATAGCGATGGTTCAACCAATACATCACCAACAAGGCAATAAAAGAGAAGGCAACCAGACTACCGGCAAGTAAATGCGCTTTACCAAATTCAAGCGCTTCAACGTAGTTGTATATCTCAACCGACATCACCCGAGTTTTGCCCGGAATGTTACCACCAATCATCAAGACAACCCCGAACTCGCCCAGTGAATGACAAAACCCCATAATGGCTGCCGAAAAAATCCCCGGCCAGGCCAGCGGTAGAATCACAGAACGGAAACGATCCCACGGAGAAGCTCTGAGCGTTGCCGCGACTTCAATCGGTAATTGACCAATCGCGAGAAATGCATTTTTCAAAGGTTGTAAGACAAATGGAAAAGAATGAATGGTACAAGCAATCGCAATCCCAGTAAAAGAAAAGGGTAACTGCCCAAGATGGAGTTGTTGCAATAACTGACCAATCATACCTTGAGGCGAAAATAGCAGTAACAGATAGAACCCCAGTACCGTCGGTGGTAATACCATCGGCAGAGAGCAAATCGCCTCAACGACTCCTTTATAGCGACATTTAGAAATACATAACCACCACGCAACCGGGATCCCAAGCACCAACAAACTGAAAGTGACGACCCCGGCTAGTTTTAAGGTTGTCAGCACAACAACGCTGTCAATTTCCATCCCTTTACCTTTATGCTCACTTTACCGATATCCATAACTTTGGATGATACGCTGTGCCCTATCCGTCTGCAGATAATTCAGAAATGCCTGCGCAGCCTTATTCGTCTGTCCGGCTGGTAACACCACCGCATCTTGCCGGATTTGTGCATAATCTTCACACGGAACTTCCCAGTAAGAACCGGATTGATAATGATGATTCTGATAAACCTGAGATTTCGCCACAAACCCTAGCGCAGCATTGCCGGTGACGACAAACTGGAATGTGGGATTCAATCCTTTACCTTGGACGATTTTATCCTGAATTTTCGAATATAGTCCCATTTTTTCAAGAACCTGTTGCGCAGCAAGACCATACGGTGCTAATTGAGGATTTGCCATCGCGAGATGTGCATACTCCCCGCTCAGTAAGAGATCTTTCACCGCAATCTTCGGCTGTGCAGACCATAAAACTAATGTGCCTCGCGCATACGTAAATTGATCACTCGCCTGCTGATCCTGAACCAATTTAGTCGGGCGGGCAGTATCCGCTGCAAAAAACAGATCAAACGGTGCCCCTTGCGTAATCTGAACATATAACTGCCCAGTCGCACCGGTTGAAATTTCGATATGATGTGGAAACCGTGACTCAAAATCTTGACTCAACGCTTTCATTGGCCGATAAAAATTATTCGCAACCGCAAATAAAGCATCTGCTGACCAACAAGACGCACTCAATAACAATCCACTCATCAATACGATGAACCGAGCTTTCATACTTATATCCTTAATCGACAGGTAACGATGACTCAACCTATTGAATATTCATCAATTGAATCAGAATATACCCAAGTTGGCCTAAGATGAAGTTTTAACAGCGATTATTCAACAACTGTTATTCCCCAGGCGAAATCAGCCATGAACCGACATCTCTGGTATGAGCCCAAAGGATGGATTGAAAAATATGAGGGAGATGGCGTTGAGGGAAAGAGAAGAAAAGAGCCCTCGGGCTCAAACCACGTCTGATATATCTAGCCGTTCGATACGTTTGCTATATTTGACATTATACATTGATTTGTCAGCATGAGAGAGTAGCCCTTGTTTATTGGATGCATCATCCGGAAAACAACTCATCCCGATACTGACACCAACAGAAACTTGTACATCGTTCACCGAAACCGGTTGAGAGATCTCTTCTGACAAACGTTGAATTCGGGCTTCAATACAATCGATATTTTCCAACAAATCCAAACAAATCACGAATTCATCGCCACCGATACGTCCGGCAAAATCAGAGGTTCGGATATGATGATGAATCCGTTGACCAATGCTGCGGATTAATTCATCACCGATTTCGTGTCCGTGATTATCATTTATCTGTTTAAATTTATCCAAGTCTAAAAACAAGACCACCACTTTCACACCAGAGCGATTTGCTTTGATTAAAGCTCGCTCCAGATGCTCCTCAAAAGCGCGCCGATTCAACAATCCGGTCAGATAATCATGTTCAGACAGAAAAAGCAGACGCTCTTTTTGCGCTTTTAGCTCCTCAGTTTGTCGATGGACTTCCGTTTGCAAATCATCCCGGGATACCATGGTCTTTCTCAGTGCACTTTTCATCTGGTGGAATAACTCCGCCAGTGAAACAAATTCTGAGTCTAAATGACTGGTTTCTATCTGACTGCTCAATTTGCCTTGCGATAGCTCATGAAAACCATGTTTCAGGGCTTTAAAACCATACTGGAAATGTCGATAAATCAGCAAAGCGAAAACCCAGACAAACGCAGAAAAAATCAATAAATTCGCGGCAGTCAGCAACAGCGTGATCTGTTGATTTTTCCGACTTTGATTTAATGTTTTCCTTTGCAAGTCGAGCAGATTTTCCGTCATATTCTGCACCAGCATGTTATATCGGGCATGAAGTAAATCCCGGCCAGACATTTGTCCTTCCCTTGTCATGGCAGACAAGCCAGATTTTATCTCCTGAGCGACCAAAACCGATAAATGTTCATTCATCCGGATCATATTTCTCGTATAGCGGTCTGAATAAGCAAACTGTTCTAATTTTTCCGATAGCTTTCTCTGTGCCACAGAAACCTGTTTCAACATATCGGTGTCTTCATACTGTAAGAATCCCCACAACTGACTACGCAGTGAATCAATACTCAACTGAATCTGCATTATGGACTCTAAATTATTCCGGGTCTGAGCTTGATCTTGGGCTAAACTCCAGAGCGAAAAAATAATCAACCCGAACAGGAGTAAGGTCGAGATTAATAGCAACAGTAGTTTTCGAGAAATTGAACGGATCATGGTAAGACGCCCTGTTGATCCTGTAACCGTTCTAACGTATCTGACGCAAGCATCTTGCGGTAATCCGGCAACGGACCATTGATGATACCGGTATCAATGCCCCAACGCGCCTGCAACTGCAAATTAGACAACAATGCATTGCCTAACGAAAGCCGGAAAACATAATCTTTCCAAGTACTTTCCAGCTGAATTTTCTTGACAGAAAGTGCTCTACCGACAATGCTCCGGGACGATTCAGGATGTTGATGAATCCAATCAATAGTTTCTGCCAATGCTTGTAACAAACGTTGATGGGTCTCTTGTTTTTGAATATAAGACGTACGCATCATCAACAAATTGAATGAGAGTTGATACACACCGCTTAAACTTAAATCAACCAGAGGTGTCGCTGATTGTGACGCTGCCTGATAACCATAGGGTTCCCATACAGATAT
Organism: Vibrio spartinae; assembly: GCF_024347135.1. Lineage (NCBI taxonomy): Bacteria > Pseudomonadati > Pseudomonadota > Gammaproteobacteria > Vibrionales > Vibrionaceae > Vibrio > Vibrio spartinae. Next base: position 625,655 of record NZ_AP024908.1, read on the forward strand.
CGCCTCAACCCGGCCCTCAAACAGCGCAGTGGTCAGCGCTTGTGGCTTTAAATAAACTTTTTTAACTTGATCATGGGTGAGGTTATGTACCAATAACAAAGCATCCAGATAGAACTCTGAAGCACTTGCTTTAACCACCCCCACAGTTTTACCAATTAAATCACTCACTTGACGAACACCGGTACGTTGCAATGACAACAGTTTTACGTCATGGTCTGACTCGACAAAACTACTCAGAACCATAAAGTCTTCGCGTTTAAAACTCTCAAACATCACCACTGACTCAGAAGCCGTGGCGTAATCCACCGCACCTGAAAATAATTCATCAATACAGGCAACACCGCCATAACAGGGAACAAACGTCACATCTAATCCATATTTAGCGAATATGTCTAATTGCCTTGCAACCAAAAATGGCGAAGATAATGGTGTCTGAGAAACAGCAATACGAATATGCTCTTTCGACTCTTGTATCATGATTGATTGCTCTTTATGCACCCAAAGTAAAAATATAGAAAAACCGACTGCCAGTATGATCAGCAATCCGATCCACCGGAGAAAAGTAAAACGAGTTCTCATCTATCCATTATCCATATTTCTCCACCCCTGAATGAAGGTTCAGGAGCGACTCATGATGTCATCAATAATCTATTCAGTTAGCCTGGCTTAACCTGAAACTGAGACATTAAATGACGTAAATCAGATGCTTGTACCGATAGGTCTTCACTGGATTGTTTGGTTTCATCCGTACTCATCAGTACGGATTTCCCGGAGTCTCTGATATGAACCATACTGCGACTGATCTGCTCTGCCGCAACCGACTGTTGTTCACTGGCCGTCGCAATCTGAACATTCGCCTCGTTCAATTCGATGAGAGCTTGATCAATAAGCCCCATTTGTTGCCTGATATCCTGAATCAACACTGAAGACTGACCAATTTGCTCACCGCTGACCTGAATCGCACCAACGGCCGAGTCGGTATTGCTCACCAATGATTCAATTAGTGCGTCAATTTCTTGGGTCGCTTCCTGACTACGTGCTGCCAACACTCGGACCTCATCGGCAACCACAGCAAAACCCCGCCCCTGTTCACCCGCTCTTGCGGCTTCAATCGACGCATTCAACGCCAGTAAATTGGTCTGTTCTGCAATAGCATTCACGACAGACACAAAATCCTGAATTTTCGTCGTGCCTGCCTGTAAATTGGTGATCAGAGCCTGTGATTTTTCAGCACTTGCCACCAAATTCTCCGCAAGATGACTGGTTTCTTCAATCATCCGACACCCATCTTTCACATAGGCTTCCGCTCGTTGACTGGATGAGGAAGCGTCTTCAGCATTGGCGGCAACCTGCGTAATTGTCGCGGCCATTTCAGTCATGGCACTTGCCACCTGCTCAGTATTCTGCTGTTGTTCATCAACCGATTGTCGGTTACTACTGGCAACAGTCGATAACTCAACCACCGAGGTCGCAATTGAATCACTACTCTTCATCACTGACGACACAATATTGCCCAATGCGTTCGACATCATCTGCATCGCGCCTAATAAACGCCCGACTTCATCATGACGATCCACCTGAACATCAAGATCAAAGTTGCCTTGAGCCATCTGCTCAGCAACCGTACAGGCATAAGACAAAGAATGAACTAACTGACGACTGATAAATAAACCAATCAGCAAACCGACCGATAGCGCGATAGCCACCAATAAAACCATCCCCCATATAGCCTGTTGCTCTTCGAGCTCCGTTTGCATCAGCGATGATGTGGTGAGTTTTTCAACTTCGGCTAAAAGTGCCCCAAGCTCATGGTTCTGAGCGGTTTGTTGCGCTTCCAGTTGCTGGGCTTTTTCAGATAATGTTTGACTGGTTTGATGATCGGCAACGGCCTGAAGGATCTCGGTGGCAGAGTCTTCATAGCGCTGGCGATGGACAATCACAGCATTTAAATGCTGCAATAATCGTTGCTCTTTCTCAAGCATTCCATCCTGATGATCTTGCAACATCTCTTTCAGGTTGGACTGTGCTTGCAGAACTTCCTGATCAAAGGTCTGCGAAACAAGGCCAAAGTTCTGTTGTAGCCCTTTTAACTCTTCCACATCAACATCTACTGTAAATTCCGCAGCTCGCAGTGCTTTTTCAACAATCAACGCACTTTGTAGCTGTTTCACAGTGGCATCATTGATAAGTTGAATCAAAGGTATGTGCTCATGAGCAATTCCTTTAACCTCTTCAGCAACTCGATTCATCTTAAACAGGCTGAAAGAAGAAAGAATAATGGTCAGTATGAGCATCGTCCCAACAAGAAAGACCATCTTGACAGTAATAGACTGATTCTTTATCCATTGCATCATAAAACCCGGCCAATTGACGTTTATATTTTCATGAGTCAGACATATTCATACATATGCTATACAATCACGTCAAAACTCACATATTTAACTTAAGTGTATCGGGCTATTGCGTAATTGCTCATATTTTTTTGGTAGTAGACCACAAAACAGGCTTGCATCTCTGCTTAAAGCCTGAAAAAACAATCGGTAATATCACTCAAAAATATAAAAATGGTCAGAGAGACTCAATCTCAGCAGTCAAGTTGTTCCACACGTGAAATCAAATAAATATCATTTTATCAGCACATAATGAGTGGCTTTCTACGCCATGGTAAGTACATCATTCACTTAAGTGATTAAGTCCGAAGTCCCAGCCCCCGTAAAACCATATCGACAACAAATTGCGTCGCATCGTCAAACTCTTGATCATTAAGCGGACGCTTTTTGATCAGGATAATTTCTGTATCACAGTCGGCATAAAATTGTGTCGTTCCCCAAATCATGAATAACAGATACAACGGTTCAATTGGGCGAATTAACCCCCGTTCAATCCAGATTTGGATAACCGTGGCAGTTTTTTCTGTCCACTTCATCATTGGGAGCTGCATGGCGTTCTGGATATGTTGTGCACCATTGATCAACTCCAGCGCAAAAATTTTTGACGCTTTCGGATGGGTGCGGCTATAACGCATTTTCCCTTGGATATAACGTTCAATCACTTCATCTGGCGGTTGCTCTAAAGCCGCTTCGGAGAAGCCTTGGTTCCAGAGATTGAGAATATCTTCCAGCACGGCTAAATACAGACCTTTTTTGGAACGAAAGTAGTAAAGAATATTTGCCTTCGGCAAATGCACCCGATCAGCAATAGCCTGAACAGATGTGCCTTTATAACCATGTTTGACAAATTCATCCGTAGCAGCCTGAAGAATCAGTGCTTCATTGCGCTGACGAATCATACCGGTCTGAGCTTGACGCGACGACGTTTGTTGCATATGAAGCAGAGTCCCTTATTGAGGCATTGATGGAGTGGATCCCTTATTCCTGATCCCCTTCATCGCTGTCAAGTTTTTCTCTGATTTTTAGTTGCGAGGACAGACACTTTTAACACATCGTAATTACAACGTAATTACAAGGACAGGCATCGTAATTACAAGGACAGGCACTTTCAGGTATTCCTACCCAAACACTGCCTATACATTATTCACCATATTGATAATAAAGTCAGTAAAAACTACACAGTTGGTCAGTTTTTTGCATTACGCCTGCTGATATGTTGAAGGGAATACATTGAATATGACAAAAATACCACTCTTGGAACTCTGGAATGTCAGTAAATTTTTTCCGGGGGTTGTGGCAAATGATCAGGTGAATTTGAAACTTCATACAGGTGAAATTCTAGCCTTGTTGGGTGAAAATGGAGCCGGAAAATCGACCCTTGTCAAAATGATATATGGTGTCACACGCCCCAGCCAAGGATCGATCTTATGGGATAATCATGAAGTTGAAATCCATTCTCCTAATCAAGCCAGAACAATGGGAATTGGCATGGTTTTCCAACATTTCTCAGTGTTTGAAACGCTGACAGTATTGGAAAATATCGAATTGGGTCTGGATCGAGAATTTCTTCACAAAATTGATAATCTGAAACAGAAAGTGTTGGAAATCAGCCAACGTTACGATCTGCAAGTTGATCCGGACCGCTATGTGCATCATCTTAGTATCGGCGAACGGCAACGGTTGGAGATATTACGCTGCCTCATTCAGGATATTCGCTTACTCATTCTTGATGAACCCACATCTGTTCTAACCCCTCAGGAAGTCGCCGGATTATTTCGTGTGCTACGCAAACTCGCCGGTGAAGGTTGTAGTATTTTATTTATCAGCCACAAACTCAAAGAAGTTACAGCCCTGTGTGATCGAGCGCTGATCCTCCGTGGTGGCAAAGTCACAGGGGCGTGTATTCCGGCACAAGAAACCCCGAACTCAATTGCCCGAATGATGGTTGGTAGCGATACCGAACTCTCAGAAAGTTATCCAAAATCGTTGGGGGGACAGACACTTTTACAGACCAATGCGCTGACTTTATCGCCAACCCACCCGTTTGGCTGTGGCCTGACGAATGTCAACCTGTCGATGCACAGTGGCGAGATTCTCGGCGTTGCCGGTGTGGCCGGAAATGGTCAGGAAGATCTGTTGGAAGCGTTAAGCGGAGAAGATCACCGTACACCAAAAGAGAGCATTTTCTTTCATGGTCAACCTGTCGGGCATTTAGATGCAGGCGCCAGACGCGCACTCGGCATGGCGTATGTACCGACCAACCGTTTAGGACAAGGTGCCGTACCGGATATGACGCTGGAAGAAAATACACTACTGACACATACCGCTGAACTGACCCGTTTCGGCTTTATTCAGCAAAAAATGATGCAAACCCTCGCCCGCAAACTGATCCGAGATAATCAGGTGAAATGCCGGAATGAACAAGCTCAGGCCAAGAGCCTCTCCGGAGGGAACCTACAAAAGTTCATTATTGGCCGTGAAGTCAATCAACAACCGACCATCTTGATTTGCGCCCACCCGACTTGGGGCGTTGATATCGGTGCAGCCAGTGCCATTCATCGTCAACTGATCGCCTTAAGAGATGCCGGTGCTGCCATTATTGTCATCTCGGAGGATATCGATGAACTGTTCGTCATTAGCGATCGGCTTGCCGCCATTTATGAAGGACAGGTGTCTCCAATCGTCAAGACCAGTGAAACCAATATCGAGCAAATCGGACAATGGATTGCCGGTGGCTTTTTAAAGGATGAGGAACTCGCCAATGCTTAAAGTTCAACCGCGCGTCGAAAGTTCACGCATCATGGCATGGTTTTCACCACTGATTGCGATTTCACTGACATTACTGATTTCCAGCCTGATGTTATTCTGGCTGCATGTCAGCCCGGTCAAAGCTTTCAACGTCTTTTTACTCCAACCTTTCAGCGATAATTACAACCTTGGTGAATTGATGGTGAAAGCGACCCCTTTACTGCTCTGTGCTGTTGGTCTGGCTATCTGTTATCGGGCAAATATCTGGAATATAGGTGCGGAGGGGCAACTGTTGATCGGTGCCGTCGCCAGTAGTGCTGTCGCAGTTCATGCCAGTGAAGATGCGGGTATGGCCATGTTAGGGCTCGCCTTATTAGCTGGAATTATCGCGGGCATGTGCTGGTCGGCAATCCCCACATTACTCAACCGACTGTTTCATACCAATATTATTCTGACTACGATCATGCTCAACTATATTGGACTGTATGTTCTGCTTTGGGCGGTTCATGGACCATTGAGCGATCCCGATGGTTTTGGTTTCCCTGAGTCGATCATCTTCCCTGACAGTGTCATGTTACCACTCTTGTTTGACAGCGGACGCGCATCGGTCAGTATTATTGCTGCCATTGTGATTGCCTTCATTACCGCCATCCTTCTGTTCAAAACATTGCCGGGATTTAAAATCCGCGTTTTCGGTGAGGATGCCTCCGCGGCACAATATGCCGGATTTAACCGGAATAAAATTGTCTGGGGCGTCATGCTATTTGCCGGCGCATTAGCCGGATTCGCCGGTGCTGCTGAAGTGACTGGTCCGATCGGGCAATTGATCCCTTCCGTCTCTCCGGGATATGGCTATGCTGCGATTATTGTCGCTTATCTGGGCAGACTCAATCCAATCGGAATTATTGTGTCATCTTTCTTCATGGGCGCCTTATACATGGGGAGCGATCTCGCTCAGATTGAATTAGGTCTGCCGACCGCAGTCACCGGCCTCTTTCAGGGCATTCTGCTGTTTTCACTGCTCGCGTGTGATTTCCTGATCCATTACCAAATCAAAGTCCGCAGAAAAAGACCGACCGTCACAACGACCGCTTCTGCAATCACACCAGCTCTCGCGCTCTCAAATGAGACGGTTCCCCCTCAAACCAGCCACCAGCAAAATGATAACGGAGCGGCTTAATGGACATACTTTTCATCCAACAAATATTAATTGCTGCTTTAAAAACAGGCACCCCATTACTGCTCATTGCTCTGGGGGAACTGGTCTGTGAAAAATCAGGCGTACTGAATCTCGGTCAGGAAGGCATGATGCTCATGGGGGCAATGGCTGGATTCGCCGGTACCTACTTCAGTGGCAGTCTCGCCTTAGGATTGCTCATCGCAATGTTTGCCGGCACCATGATGGCGCTATTGTTTGCCATACTGACTCAGACCCTGAACACCAATCAGGTCGCCACCGGCTTGGCCCTGACGATTTTCGGTACCGGGCTGAGCGCATTTCTCGGCAGTCAATTGGTAGGGAATACCATTGAAGGGTTTCAGGAGATAGCCATTCCCGGGCTCAGCCAGATTCCTTTTATCGGCCCGATCCTATTTCAGCACGATTTATTGGTCTACCTCAGTTTTATGATTGTCGGTCTGACTTGGTGGGTCATGCATAGAACTCGCTTAGGACTGACCATCCGTGCCGTGGGAGAAAACCCACATGCAGCGAATGCATTGGGGATTCATGTCATTCGCCTTCGCTATGGCGTCATTGCATTTGGTGGGGCGATGGCCGGGCTTGCTGGCGCTTATATGTCACTGGCTTATACCCCGATGTGGATGGAAAATATGACCGCAGGGCGAGGATGGATCGCGCTCGCACTGGTCGTCTTTGCATCTTGGCGAATTGGTTACCTGATGCTCGGTGCCTACTTATTTGGATGCAGCTCAATCATGCATTTGGTGATGCAGGGATTAGGCATTGATATCTCCCCCAATTTATTAGCGATGATTCCCTATCTGGCGACAGTGATTGTCATGGTCTTGATCAGTTCTGATGCATTACGTCAAAAATTGGCAACCCCGATGAGTCTGGGAAAACCATTTGATCCCAAATTACATTCATAGCTAAGTTCGTTCATAAATAAGTTCGTCCATAGATAAGTTCGTTCATAGATAAGTCCGTCCATCGCTAATTCATCATGCAGTGGCACCACCATTTAATCACCCATTATGGGGCAATGCTTGCACCATAATGGGAATTTTCAGTTCAGATTTTCCACTCCCTGCCCGACTTTGAATACACCGCTAACCCATTTGAAGCGGTTCAATCGATAATTAAACGAAATGACACTGCGCTGAGATTTGATTTTGCCAAAATACAACCATGTGGTCAGTTTTTTGCAAGTCTGTCTTTGATCAACGGTTTGGCAAAATTGTGTTTGATAAAACAGCCCCTCACCGTGAATGTCTATACCCAATTAATAATCACAATAATCAATAGAATGATGAAATGGAGTTTTTCATGAAAATGAATCAGTGGTTGTCCGTCGCAGCCTTGTCGCTGTCAGCGTTGTTTTCCACTTCTACACTTGCCAAAGACCCCCTGAAAGTCGGATTTGTCTATGTCGGACCGGTTGGTGATCATGGTTGGAGTTATGAACACGATCAGGCTCGCCAAGAAATGGCAGCTCACTTTAATGGTCAAGTCAAAACAACATTTGTTGAAAATGTTTCCGAAGGCGCTGATGCTGAGCGCGTGATTACGCAACTGGCAAAAGCAGGCAATAAGATTATTTTTACCACCTCTTTTGGATTCATGAATCCGACACTCAAAGTTGCCAAGCGCTTTCCCAAAGTTGTGTTTGAACATGCCACTGGCTATAAGCGCAGCAAAAATGTCGGCACTTATGCCCTGCGCACTTATGAAAGCCGTTACGTCTCTGGCGTTGCCGCTGGGATGACGACTCAATCGAATGTCATTGGCTATATTGCCACCTTCCCGATTCCAGAAGTGATTCGAGATATCAATGCGGTTTATCTCGGAGCGAAAAGCGTCAATCCGGATGTAAAAATTAAAATTGTCTGGGTCAATACTTGGTATGATCCCGGTAAAGAATCTGATGCAGCAAATGCATTGATCGATCAAGGGGTTGATGTTCTGTTGCAACATACGGATAGTCCTGCACCACTGATTGCCGCAGAGAAACGTGGGGTGATGGGAATTGGACAGTCATCAGATATGCAACACTTCGCCCCCAAGTCACATATGTTCTCAGTCAGAGATTACTGGGCACCTTATTACATTAAAACCGTTCAGGAAGTGATGGACGGAACGTGGAAATCCACAGACTACTGGGGAGGACTCAAAGATGATGTCATTCATATTACGTCGATCAATCCGGCTTTACCGGCCGATGTCAAGACAGCAATTCAAGACACTCAAGACAAAATCAAATCCGGTGCGATAGTCCCGTTCGCCGGTCCGTTAAAAGATAATCAGGGCCATCTGAAAGTTGCCGCAGGCAGCGTAGCATCAGATAAAGAACTGGTCGGAATGCATTGGTACGTCGAGGGAATTGGCGCCAGCATTCCTAAATAGTCACTGAACTCACTTCGTTCGATACATGCCACGAAGTGAGTTTTTTTTCGACATAACTTGACCAAATGGACAGCTTTTTCAGGGAAGGAAAATCATGCTCGAAGTGATGATCAACAACCAAATCGTCAGTATTCCTGCGATATCTGCCGATATGATGCTACTGACTTATCTCAGAGAACACCGTGCATTAAAAGGCACCAAAGAAGGCTGTGCCAGTGGTGACTGTGGTGCATGTACCGTGGTGATGGTTGACCAAGATGAACACCATGCACTGCGTTATCGCCAGATCAATGCATGCATTACCCCATTACATGCGGTACACGGAAAACAGATCATCACCGTCGAATCCCTGAAACAAGGGGAACAGCTCCACCCGGTTCAGCAAGCCGTTATCAATCGGCATGGCAGTCAATGCGGGTTCTGTACCCCCGGTTTTGTGATGTCACTCTATGCGCTCTCAAAACAGAAAAACCGCCCCGAGAACCCCGCTGATTTTCTAGCAGGCAATCTATGCCGCTGCACCGGATACGGCCCGCTCATTCAAGCCGCCCATGATATCGTTCAAACCAATTCCCCCGATCCCCTTGATGCGGATCAACATGCCGTCCAACATTGGCTGGCTCAAGTACCACCACTCCAGTCTGAACACTATTTCATGCCGGAGACTCGTCAGGCGTTAGCTCAGTTACGCCAAACGCACCCCACGGCAAAATTGGTTGCCGGAGGGACCGATCTCTCTTTGGAAGTGACACAACGGTATCAGTCTCTCCCTTTGTTGATCGATGTTTCCAAAGTCGATGATCTGCTCACCATCACTGAAACCAACGATGGCTGGCGACTGGGCGCGGCGATCCCGATGTATCGTGTTCATCAATTTATGCAGCAGCACTTCCCGTCAACCGATGAAGTGATTGAACGCTTGGGAAGTATAACCATCCGTCACCGCGCGACGTTGGGCGGCAGTCTCGGCCATGCCTCACCTATCGGTGATATTGCACCTTTACTCATCAGCTTAAATGGTCAGATTGAAGTTGATAATGGCAGACAACGCATCCGATATGCGCCCGAAGATTATATAACCGGTTATCGTCAGACTCGGTTGCAAGATGATGAATGGATCAGTGCCATCTATCTACCCAAACTAGCGCAACAGCAGCGCCATGCGATCTATAAAGTCAGCAAACGTTATGAAGACGATATTGCCACCGTTGTACTCGCCTTAAATTTCACGTTTGATACGCATCAACATATCAGTCACTGCATTATCGCCGCCGGTGGCGTTGCGGAAAAATCCGTGCGTCTGACAGCATTAGAGACCCCATTTATCGGTCAGCCCCTGACCCAATCGCTGATCCGTGACGTTCAGACACGGGTTCCTCAGGTTATCCATCCACTGAGTGATATTCGCGGTTCAGCCCAATATCGGATTCATCTGGTGCAAAACCTGCTTCAACGTTATTTCTTAGAAAATCAAAATATTACAGTGCAACAGCAACAACCCGAACATCAATCTCCCTCCATTCAAACGAGGTTGACTTATCATGCGTAAACTTATTCGTCAGCCCTATACGGCACAACCAGCCCACTCTTCTCAGCATCGATCAGACGTAGTTGGTCAATCGTTACTGCATGAAAGTGCTAAAAAGCAAGTTTCCGGAGAGGCATTGTTTGTCGATGATTATCCGGAACCACACGGATGCTTACATGGTGCAGTGATCACCAGTACCATCGCCAAAGGCACCATCAAGCATCTCGATCTGTCTGAAGTACAGCAGTCTCCGGGAGTCATTCGCGTCATAACCCATCACGATATTCCGGGTCATAATGAAATTGGCACCATTCATAAAGGCGATCCGCTGCTATGTCAGCATGACATCCGCTATTTTTGTCAACCCATTGCCTTTGTCATCGCAGAAAGCCACCAACTCGCTTGCCAAGCGGCACGCAAAGCATTGATTGAATATGAAGAAGTCAGCGATCCCGTGATCTCGTATCAACAAGCGTCGCAACAGGCTCATTTACTTCCACCTCACCAGATGGGAACCTACCGAGGACAGACGTTTTTAACCAATTCTTACCGAGGACAGACACTTTTAAAACCGACACTTTTAAAACCTGCAACAAACCCCGTAAACATCAGCGGTACGTTGGCGGTCGGCGGACAAGAGCATTTCTATCTGGAAGGACAAATCAGTCTTGCCGAGTTGACGGAAGACGGCGGCATTTTTATCCGGGCATCAACCCAGCATCCGACCGAAGTGCAAAATCTGATTGCTGAAGTGCTGAACATCCCTTTCAATCTCGTCACAGTTGATATGCGCCGTATGGGTGGTGGATTTGGTGGCAAAGAGACGCAAGCCGCGGCATGGGCTTGTCTTGCCAGTCTGGGTGCAAAACTCACCCGGAAAGCGGTTAAATTCAGACTCCCGCGAGCAGTTGACATGTCAACAACTGGTAAACGCCATCCCTTTTTTAATCGTTATGAACTGACGACAACTGACGATGGGGAAATACTGGCGGCGAATATCGAAGTCAATGGATTATGCGGTCATTCCGCCGACTTATCTGATGCCATTGTTGATCGCGCCATGTTCCACGCTGACAACGCTTATTTTCTCGGACAGGCCAGCATCCTTGGCAACCGCCTCAAAACGGATACCGTTTCACATACGGCATTTCGAGGGTTTGGCGGACCACAAGGGATGCTGGTGATTGAAAAAGCGATGCAAGATTTGGCAATTACATTGCAGCAAGATCCGTTCGATATTCGTCTCAAAAATCTCTATCGCCCGGGGAAATCCGTCACACCTTATGGGATGGAAGTCGAACAAACCGCTGAACTTTATGAGGTACTCACCCGACTGGAAACTTCCTGTGATTACCGTCAGCGACGTCAGGAAATCCACGTATGGAACCGACATCATCCGGTGCTCAAAAAAGGATTGGCGCTGACCCCAGTTAAATTTGGTATTTCGTTTACAGCAACACACCTCAATCAAGCTGGTGCACTCATCCATATTTATACCGATGGAACAGTGCAGGTTTCACATGGCGGTACCGAAATGGGCCAAGGGCTCCATACAAAAATCCAACAAATTGTTGCTCAGACATTCGGCATTCCCACCGACTGGATCTTAGTCACATCGACGAGAACCGATAAAGTACCGAATACTTCACCAACGGCGGCTTCTTCCGGGGCCGACCTCAACGGCATGGCTGCACATAACGCAGCTATGGCCCTCAAGGAGCGACTGCTCGACTTTGCGGTAAATCATCACGAGTGTCTGTCCTCTCAGCACGCCTCTCAGACACAACGACCGGCTCACGGATGCCTGTCCTCGCAACCTCTATCCTCGCAATCTAGCTCGCCCACACCTGAGATTAAAGATGGCATCCTCTATCTCGATACCGCAAAAATTGAATGGGCCACCTTAATTCAGCAGGCTTATTTAAATCGTGTGTCCCTGTCTGCAACAGGTTATTACAGTACCCCTAAAATTGGTTATGACCGCTCACAGGCTTGTGGGCGTCCCTTTTTCTATTTTGCCATCGGCGCTTCCTGTTCAGAGGTGATGATCGATACACTCACTGGAGAAATGACGGTCGAGCGAGTGGATATCTTGCATGATGTTGGCAGTAGCTTGAATCCAGCCATTGATATCGGACAGATTGAAGGGGGATATATTCAGGGATTAGGCTGGCTGACGACTGAAGAACTCGTCTGGAATGATCGAGGACATCTGGTTAGCCATAGTCCGATGAATTATAAAATCCCAAGTATCTGTGACTATCCGAAGCAGATGAATATTGAACTCTACGAGGTTCCCAATCCGGAACATAGTATTTACCGTTCCAAAGCGGTCGGTGAACCCCCTTTTATGCACGCAATCAGCACTTGGTGTGCGATTTATGATGCCATTGCCGCAATTTCTGAACATCAGTTCATTCCTGATCTAGACACCCCTGCCACAGGCGAAAGAATACTCACGGCTTGCCAACAACAATATCAATGGTTGGCACACCAAACACAGACAACGATGGTTCACCGTCAAGCAGATAGCGAGGGATAAAAATGACTGTCCATTCATCCCAATCATCCGTTTATACATCTCTTTGTACTGCAATGCACTGGCTGGACGCTTGCCATATGTTGCAACAGCAAGGTTGCAACTACTGTCTGGCGACCATTGTTGCAACAGCCGGGTCAGTGCCACGCGGTTGCGGGGCGAAAATGGTAATCACCACACAAGGACAGTATGACTCTCTCGGGGGCGGAAATTTAGAGCGACAAGTCATTGAGACGGCCAGAGCCGAACTGCAACGTCGCTGTCAGCAGCCTAATCAAGATCCGACAGTGTCGATCGAGCGATATAGTCTGGCTGCGGATTTACAACAATGTTGTGGTGGTGCCGTTCAGGTCTTGTTCGAATATTTCAACACACATCAATCTCACGTTGCCATTTTTGGTGCGGGTCATATTGGGCAAGCTCTCGCCCCGATTATTGATAAGTTACAATGTCACGAAACCGTTTTTGATTCTCGCCCGAACTGGCTGGCACCGCTGAGTGAACAAGGGATTTCAACGCAGTGCTTTGACTCCGCTGAAACCGTGATCGCATCGTTACTCCCCCACACTCATCTGGTGATCATGACACACGACCACCATTTAGACTATGAGCTAACCCGGCTGGCTTTGGAAAGACAATGCTTTCCATATATTGGTCTCATTGGCTCTGAAGGTAAAAAACAGCGTTTCACCTATCGACTCACAGAGCAATTAAGTCAGCCCGAACTCATCTCTCAGTTAACTTGCCCAATCGGACATCCCGATATCAAAGGCAAACGACCGATGCAGGTGGCTCTTTCCATTGCAGCGCAGTTGAGTATGCTTTTTGAACAACAAGAAGCGTCAATTCGGAGCCAAGTCGATATTGAAGCGACGTCCACCGATTCAGCTCAAAAAAAGCAACGACAGCTCTGGCAACAAGCCAATGTATTGCTTAAAAAGATGTCCAAATCTCCCTACCAATAAGGAAAGAGATGAACGCTGCAATTCGAACCATTCATTTAACGCCGCCCCAACTGGCTCAAATCTGCACCAGTACATCGTGGCAGCAGTTTATGCTTGCTCATATGCCGAGTCCTGACTATGCGACATTTTGTCAAAGTGCTGATGTCGCATTTGCACAACTGTCAGAATCTGACTGGCTGGAAGCGTTTGCAGGTCATCCGATGATTGGTGATCTTGACACGTTACAGAAGAAATATAGTCAGGGAAAACATCTCAGTGAACAAGAACAAGGAGAAATCAAACAGGCATCAAAAGCTGTACTGCATGATCTTTTGTATTACAATCAGGCCTATCTGAAAAAATTCGGTTTCATTTTCATTATTTGTGCGAGCCAACAATCGGCAGAACAGGTCTTGGAACAGCTAAAGGCAAGAATCAAAAATAATCGCAGCGATGAATTAATGAATGCGGCCATAGAGCAACAAAAAATCAGTCGCCTGCGTATGGAGTCTTACCAATGAGTACATTAAGTTGCCACATTCTTGATACCGGTTCCGGTATGCCTGCTGCTCATGTATCGGTGACACTGTATCGTTACCAGACAGGAAAACCGCTCGCATCAGCAACAACCGATGCCGATGGTCGTATCCGTTTTGAAGATATCACGTTATCATCCAATAATTATACGCTCTCATTTGATGTGGCATCTTATTGTGAGAATGCCTTTGGTCAGGCATTTTTCCCCCAAATCGATGTACATTTTCATGTGACGGAACAAAAGCATTACCACATTCCATTACTTCTCTCGCCCTACGCCTATTCAACCTATCGTGGAAGTTAAGAGTAAAGTATGCAGAAAACATTTCACCGGGGCGAGATTTTGCACTTCCCCAAAAGGACACACAGTCCTGAACAAAATTACCAATATCTGAATGACGGCATTCTCGTTATCGAACAAGGGAAAATCATTGATCTACTCGATGCTGATGTTTTTTTCCAGCACCACCAGATTGCCCCGGAACAAATAGAAACACATTCGGGATTATTGATACCGGGAATGATTGATAGCCATGTTCACTATCCTCAAATGGAAATGATCGCCAGCTATGGTCGTCAACTCCTAGAATGGCTCAATGACTATACATTCCCAGTCGAAACAAAGTATGCCGACTCATCCTATGCGGCACTGCAAGCTGATGCTTTTCTCCACCAACTGTTTGCTCACGGCACAACCACCGCCAGTGTTTTCGCCACCGTCCACCCACAATCCGTCGATGCTTTCTTTACTGCTGCGGCGACTTATCAGGCCCGCATGATTTGTGGCAAAGTTTTGATGGACCGCCATAGTCCTGAGAATCTACGTGATACCGCTGATTCCGGCTATCGTGAGAGTAAATATTTACTGGAAAAGTGGCATCATCAAGAGCGGGCGCTGTACGCTATTACGCCTCGATTTGCACCAACAAGCACGCCGGAACAATTGGCATTAGCAGGACAGTTGGCACAAGAGTACCCAGATGCTTTCATTCAGACCCACTTGAGCGAAAACACCGACGAAATTCACTGGGTCAAAACCCTATTCCCGGATGCCCAAGATTACTTGGATGTTTATGAACGTTATGGATTAGTGCGTGACAAAGCATTATTCGGCCACGGGGTTCACCTTGAACCCAGAGAATATCAAGCACTGGCTCGCAACCATAGTAGTGTGATTTTCTGCCCAACCTCCAATCTCTTTATCGGCAGTGGTTTATTCCCTTATTTTACCGTGAAAGAACATGGGATACCGGTTGCCATTGCCAGTGACGTCGGGGGCGGTACCAGCCTCAATCTACTGGTAAATCAGGCTGAGGCTTACAAAATCTTGCAATTACAGCATCAAAACCTCAATCCTTTTGAATCGTTATATCTATGTACACAAGGAGCTGCTGTTGCAATGCAGTTGGATCACCAAGTTGGTAATTTAAACCCCGGCACAGAAGCTGACTTTATTGAACTCGATATCAACGGTACACCAATGCTAAAACAACGCATGGCGCAAGCAAAGACATTAGAAGAGAAGCTATTTGCTTTAATTATGCTGGCCGATGAACGGGTTATCCGTCAGACCTACGTGAATGGACAACGGGTTTATCATCGCCCATAAACTGCGGAAAATGTCGGGACTCATGTTGATGTCCCGACATTTTTCAACGATAGCGAATCAACCAACCGATTATCCTCGATGACATTGAATATTATCTGGTAAGTTTTTCGCTTTTAACGACAAGCGTTGTTGATCCAAGCGGACAATATCCAGCGTTCCCCCTGCATGTTTAGGGATATATTGTTTAAGATTCAGCATCGCTTCCCATTCAGGATGTGTCAGGTTCTCCACCTTCAGCTCATTCGCCTCAAGGATCAACTTATCTCCTTTCATTTTCCAACTACCATTCCCAGCAACAGAATATGACACTTCAATAGGCTGTCCTGGTAAACGAGCAATCAGTGTCCCTTTGGTCACATATTTATGGGACGCAAGATAATGTTCCTGAGTGGTTAAATTTAACTGATACAAAGGCTGGCGAAGAGATGCAGAGCAATCCCACTTTCCCCGCAATAAAGACTCATTTTCAGCGGCTTGAGTTGCTACCGAAAATCCAATGGGTAAACAGCAGCATAGCAAATAAAAATAACGCATCACAATCTTCACTTCATCTGAACAAGTTTTCGAATCATAACTAATTTTAAGCTAAAAGTGTCAGCATCAGGTCGAAACTCTTCTCTGCCAAAGAAACTCTTCCAAGGACAGACGTTTTTAGTCCCATTCCAAGCATTATAAGGACAGACAAAATTATTCAATTTGTCACTTGTAATTCAGGCAAGAACCATGCATCTTTAGGCAGATTAAATATTTGATAAAAAAGGATAATATAAGTGAATATATCCAAGGCTCTATCATTCACCAGCATGATTTTATTAAGTGGTTCAGCAATGGCATCGGTCACGATTGATCTTCCAGAAGCCGTTAACGTTCTGGTAGCCAATGGTGGTAAAGCAAACATATCAAGTGATGGTTTTTTTAGCTCACAAAAAAAACTACAACTGGAAGATGGACTACAACAAATTGTCTTCCGTTATGAGCCTTTCTTTCAAGAAGGCAAAGACAATATCGGTATCGAAAGTGATGTGACGGTTGCAGTATTTAATGCGGCAGATGCAGAACTGACGCTGCAAGTTCCTCAATACAGAAGTTCGCGCGAAGCTCGGGAACATATCAGTGGTATGCAATGGTCGCTGACCAATCAAGACGGACAAAAAATCCCTGTTACGCAGGACAAACTACTCAAAGACGGTATCCAGTTTGGACGCAACTATTATACCGAAATGTCTGTTTACAATCAGTCTGACAAAGTCGCATCCGTTCCTGAGTACGCGCCTCAATCAGGATTATCGGCCAAAACCATTCCGGCTCGCTCACTTAGAACGTCTTCTCAAACCAAGGCTTCAGCAACCACAGCGGAAACAATGTTGCATTACTGGTATGAACAAGCGGATGCGAAAACCCGGTCTCGTTTTAAACAATTTATCAACCAGCAATAATTTTCTTACCACTGACAGCTGATCTTTCTGTTCTATATCGAACACAGTGAGTCTATCAGTAAACGGCCACCGTCCCGCATCAGGACGGTGGCCGCTGTTTTATTGAGCGACCGAATCTTTTTAAACAAGCAATGCCACTCCTCGTTGTTCGGTATCACGATATCAGCAGATAATGGTGTTTGATATCCTGCACATTATTTCCCACAACTCACCCACTCAAATGTGAAATCACTTCAGCCCTCATTGTCGCTCTTTCCGATGATGATCACTAAACTGGTATAAAAGGTAACGTTATGGCAAGGTACTTATCATAAAAACAGGCCATGCTATAAAAACAAGCCATAACATTTGCTAAGTAGATAGATTGATCATAAGGATAAGCAACATGAAACCAATAACATCCGCAGTCGCTTTATGCCTACTGATTGGCATAGCGGGTTGTCAGAGTACGCCGCATCAGACATCATCGGATAATCCAACCGACGAACAATCCCAGTCTTATGCGCTGTTTACTCATATTCAAACCACTTATCAGCAATGGGATGAAACGCTCACGGATGTTGAATCGTTCAAAATTTACTCCGAATCTCATTACAACAAGCTACAAGATGCATGGAAAGATGCTCAATCTTTATATCAGGAGATTCAGTCCGATCCATCAAGAACCACCGAAAGTGTGTCAATTTTCTCCAGTCAAACTTATGCAGACAAATTTAACCAGTATATTGACACGATCGAGCAGCAGTTAAACCAACTTCAGACCTTCAAAGAAAAAGCGGATCACTTCCTTGCCGATGCGATTGCTGAGATGGATTATTTAACAAAGATCGATGCACAACAGTATGATCGCAGAGCATATAAACGAGTGAATCAGCTATACCATGACTTATTTGAATATGTTGCTGAAGATAAATTAGAAAAGGCACAGACAAAACAGGTGGCGTTTCTGAATCTCTCTCGGAGCCTTGAAGTGAAGGTAATGCGCCTCAAATATGTCCAGCCATTACAGAAGAAACTCACATTATTGAAACAAGAAGACTTTAATGAGGTGGCTCCCATCACCTTTGCGAAAGCCAACCATCAAATCCAATTGGTTGAGGCAACGGTTCAGTCCAATCCTCGGGATATTACAGCGATAGAAAAAGCAGCACAGTCCGGTCAGTTTGAAATCGCTCATCTAGAACAAGTCACACACATGGTGAAACAATTACGTAGTATTGAAGATGGTCAATTCGAACCAATTGTTCTTGAGATCGAAAACAAACTACTGGCTATTTCACAAGCTATCGACCATTCAGACTTCCGGGATCAAGTGCTAAGAGAACAGACAAATCATATTCTGGAGAGTGTCGCAACCCTTCAACAACTCGCGCAAACACAACAAGAAAACTGGCAGGCCAAAAACACGGCGCAACAGCAAAATAATCAGAAGCTACAAACAGCACTGACAGAAGCCTATCAGCAACAACAAACACTACAAAAGCAATTGCTTCAAGAACAAACGCATATAAAAAATCTGGAAACATTGGTGACACGATTAAAATCACAGCAATCACCATCAAAAGCCGCGCCTCAACCAGAACAAAACAAATTAGGGGAAGCAGCGGATAAATCCCCGGCCTCCCAGCAAACGGAGTCGGAAAATTTACAAGCACAGTAAAACAACTATCCACGCCAACCCATTTATTTAAAATAATTTTGCTCGCAGGGATGACAAGTTTGTCATCCCTGATATTTTGATCGTTTGATAGTCCATGGTTGTCAGGGGGCGCCGCAGGCCAGGTTCTTTTTTCTTCTAGGGACAGACGTTTTAAGGAAACTGAAACACATTCTCTTCTCATGGGGACAGATGTTAAAGCCAACAAGTATGTCATTCTTTATCAACATCAAAATTACACCGAAAAAACCGACATGACTCGTATCATGAGAATCATGCCCTTCCTCGCTATTCTTTCATTCGACATACTTCCAGCTCAATTCGTTGATGCGGTTTCTTTTTATGACTATCCCCAGAACACAGTTGGTTTCTCCTGATATCACAGCCTACTATCACTGCGTGTCACGTTGCGTCCGACGAGCATTCTTATGCGGAGAAGATCAACTGACCGGGAAATCCTACGAACATCGACGTTACTGGGTTGAACAACGTATTTTGGCTTTAGCCCAAGTATATTGTATCGACATCTGCGCCTATGCGGTGATGAGCAACCATTATCATTTGGTCGTTCATCTTAACCGACAAAAAGCAGAACAATTATCGGACAGGGAAGTCATCATACGCTGGGGAAAGGAGCATCAGTTGCCATCATTGATCCTGAAATATCTAAAAAATCAGACGACCAATTCTGAAATTCAGACCTGTCGAACAATCATCTATCTTTGGCGAGAGCGACTCTATTCTCTAAGTTGGTTGATGAAAGAAATCAATTTCAGTATTGCTAAACAAGCGAATCAGGAAGATCAATGCCGCGGGCATTTCTGGGAAGGTCGATTTAAATCTCAGGCTTTACTAGATGAGAAAGCGCTGCTGGCAGCAATGGCCTATACAGATCTAAATCCGGTTCGAGCTGGCATCGCTAAAACACCAGAAGCTTCAGAGTATACATCGATTAAGAGACGGCTTGATTTACTGAATGCAGCTCAAGCCCCACGCTCAAGGCTTTTTCCATTTGTTGGTGAATCCTCTCATAAAAAATCTGATGGGATTCCATTCCGCCTGATTGATTATATTGAGTGGATTGATTGGGTTGGTCGACAAATTCGAGAAGGAAAACCGGGCCGTATTGACAACAAACAACCAACCATTCTCATCCGATTATCTACC
Source organism: Vibrio spartinae (assembly GCF_024347135.1). Lineage (NCBI taxonomy): Bacteria > Pseudomonadati > Pseudomonadota > Gammaproteobacteria > Vibrionales > Vibrionaceae > Vibrio > Vibrio spartinae. The sequence continues at coordinate 645,796 of NZ_AP024908.1, forward strand.
AGTCATCCCGACAACTTCGACTTATGTACCCGACTAGAACGTAAGCGATGTTTATGGGTCGGTTCATCAAAGCGACTTCAAGTCGTGAAACATCGATTGAATAGGCAACGTTTACATGGATTATCCATCTAAATAGCGCTCCAAATATCCGTTCAACTTGTATTTGACAACTGCACGAAGCCAGTCACTGGCCATACCCTTACACCATTTAAAACTCATTCTATAATCCAACACTCTTATTCCATCTCAGAACATCGCTCAACTGACACCCATTAAGAACTCGCATTAAGAACTCGGCTGCGGAGTTGGAATGCCTGTCCTCGTAACTCTCGTAACTTAAACCCGGTTGAAACGTGTGTCCTTATTAATATGTCCTTATTAATATTAATGCTTATGAATGCCACTTGTGACTTACCAACGCTTGTGGCAGATTAACCATTCAAATATGTCTGAGATACACGTTGTTTATCCACTTTACTTACCATGGTCTCCCATCCTTTATGAAAAAGCTTTCAAAACAATGGTTGTTATTCGGTATCATTTTACTCTTGGTTCTCTCAGTTGGTGTCACTTACTGGTGGCTGCAGCCGGAGCCACAGCCGGTTTACGCGACACAAACAGTCAAAAAAGGACACATTGAAAATAATGTCCTTGCGAATGGGATGTTACAAGCTTCCAAATTAGTCAGTGTCGGTGCCCAAGCCTCCGGACAGATTGTGACTTTACCCGTCAAGCTCGGTGAGCAAGTCAAAAAAGGGCAGCTCATCGCACAAATCGATAGCCTGACACAACAAAATAGTCTTAAAGAATCCCTTGCCTCGCTTACGAGTTTGAAAGCACAGTATCGTGCTAAACAAGCGCAAATCCGCCAAGCTCGACTGGCCTATAACCGTCAAAAAGCAATGCTGGCAGACAATGCCAGCTCCAAAGCCGATTATGAATTAGCCGAATCAAACCTCGCTGTCTATCAAGCAGAACTGGATCAACTGAGCGCCGGTATTGAACAAGCTGAAATCAATGTTGATTCAGCCAAAGTCGATCTGGGTTATACAACAATTTCAGCACCGATGGACGGGACAGTCGTTTATACCGCAGTGGAAGTTGGCCAAACGGTGAATGCCAATCAGACAACCCCCACCATTGTTGAACTGGCAAACCTAAATCAGATGACAGTGAAAGCTGAAATATCCGAAGCAGACGTCATCCATGTTCATGCGGGGCAACCGGTCTACTTTACTATTCTAGGCCAGCCAAACCACCGTTATCACGCGACTTTACGTGCCATTGAACCCGGCCCGACTGTGATGGACGGTGACGATAGTGATATGACATCGAATGATTCAGAAGCGATTTATTATAACGGTTTGTTTGATATTGATAATCCAGATGGTGTGCTACGTATCGGTATGACGGCACAAGTGACGATCGTCCTCAATCAATCTGACGATGCGTTGATGATTCCCTCTCAGATCTTACGCTCCAGTGACAATGATCCAAACGGTTATCAAGTCCCGGTATTGGTGAAAGGCCAAGTCGAATTTCGTGATGTTACGATTGGTATTAACAATAAAGTCCGGGCGGAAGTTCTCAGTGGTTTGAACGAAGGCGATCAAGTGATTCTCAGTTTACCAAATGATGACTCACAGACACCCCGCCGTTTCCGCCGCTCAACGAGGATGTAACAGATGAAGGATGCATTACTCCATTTGTCTGGTGTATCTCGCAGTTTTCCTGCCGGAGAACAGACGCTGACGGTTTTGAAAGACATCGATTTGACGATTGAGCGCGGTGAAATGGTCGCCATTGTCGGCGCCTCCGGTTCGGGGAAATCGACACTGATGAATATTCTTGGTTGTCTCGATAAACCCTCACAAGGTCATTATCTCATTAATGGCCAAGATACCTCGACAATGCGGGGAGATGATCTGGCCCAACTCCGTCGGGAATATTTTGGGTTTATCTTCCAACGCTATCATTTATTGGGTGATTTAACCGCAGTCAATAATGTTGAAGTTCCGTCCGTTTACGCAGGGAAAGCGCGCAAAAGTCGTCGAGAGCGATCCAGTCAACTGTTAACACGTCTTGGATTGGGTGAGCGTTTAGATCATAAGCCCAGTCAGCTCAGTGGTGGACAGCAGCAACGAGTCAGTGTCGCCCGGGCACTGATAAACGGTGGCGATGTCATTTTAGCGGACGAACCTACTGGCGCTTTGGATAGTCACAGCGGTGAAGAGATGCTCAAGCTATTACAAGAGCTGCACCAAGATGGACACACGATTATCATCGTTACCCATGATATGCACGTTGCACAATTCGCCGACCGCATCATTGAAATTAAAGATGGTGAAATCATTCGTGATCAACAGCATCACGCACAACGACATCAGACACAGCGACAACCGCCATCTCCGCAGGTTCAACGTTGGTTCAACTGGGATCGTTACATCGAAGCGTTCAAAATGGCTCTGCTTGCCATGTCGAGCCATCGACTCCGAACGTTTTTGACTATGCTGGGAATTATTATCGGCATTGCATCTGTCGTATCGGTTGTTGCCTTAGGTACCGGATCACGACAAGCCATTTTGAAAAACATCAGTTCCATGGGTACCAACACCATCGATATTCGGCCGGGAAGCGGATTCGGTGACCGGCGAGCCAATCGAATCAGAACGCTGAGTGCCAGTGATGGTGATGCACTGAAAATACTACCTTTTGTCGATAGCGTGACCCCGTCCATCAGTAGTAGTGTCACCATTCGCTATACCAATCAGGCTGTGACAGCCAGTGTTGAAGGGGTCGGGCCTGAATATTTCCGTGTCAGAGGTTACGAGATTGCAACAGGGCAATACTGGGATAGCAACAGTGTTCAGTCATTAGCACAGGAAGCGGTGATTGATAACAATACAAAACAGTCACTGTTTCCACGGAGCGACCCTATCGGTCAAGTCATTTTTCTCAATACATTACCCGTGCGAATCATCGGTGTCACCCAACCGAGAGAAAGTCCATTCGGCAATAATGATTCACTAAGAGTCTGGGTTCCCTATACCACCGTAGCGGGTCGGATGCTCGGTCGCCCTCATTTAGACCGACTCACCGTTAGAATCAATGACTCCGCACCCAGCCAAGCGGCCGAGCAGGCGATCATCTCGCTTCTGACAATGCGTCACGGCACGCAAGACTTCTTTACGATTAACACAGATACCATCCGCCAGAATATTGAAAAAACAACCGCGACAATGACCCTACTCATTTCGGCCATTGCTGTTATCTCGCTCATTGTCGGCGGTATCGGTGTCATGAATATTATGCTGGTTTCCGTTACGGAAAGAACCCGGGAAATCGGGGTTCGTATGGCGGTCGGCGCGAGACAAAGTGACATCTTACGCCAGTTTCTGATTGAAGCAGTACTGGTTTGCCTCTGTGGGGGTATATTAGGCATTTCTCTCGCCTTCCTGATTGGCGTCATATTCTCGTATAGTGGTGGTGGCAACAACTTCCAGATGATTTATTCCACAACATCCATTATCACTGCATTTCTCTGCTCAACACTTATTGGGGTGCTGTTCGGATTTTTACCTGCACGTAATGCGGCACGTCTGGATCCAATCGAAGCGCTGGCAAGGGATTAATGACCAATGAATTCAATCATGATCAAACCATTGTTGCACATTGCGATATCAACCCTGCTGCTATCGGGTTGTTCCTCGCTAACTCACACCAAGTTCACACCGCCACAAGTAGACGTTCCGGCGGCATGGCAAACCCAACAAGTGACCGATCAGGTCAGCCTTAGCCCATGGTGGGAACGATTTAACGATCCGGTACTCAATCGACTCATTCAACAGATGTTGCGCATCAATAATGATCTGACGCTGGCAACACTGACACTGCAAAAAGCGCGTCTGGAAGCCGGCCTGAGTGAAACGGATCAATACCCTGAATTGTCATCGACACTTGCCGCTTCACACTCGAAACGATTAGATTCAGGCACCAATAGTAAAAATTACTCGGCCAACCTTTCTGTTCGCTATGAATTGGATCTATGGGGACGGGTCGCTTCATCCGTCAATGCAGCCCAATGGACCGCAATTGCCAGTGCCGCAGACAGAGAAAGTACCGCACAAAGCCTCGCCTCAACGACGGCTTCACTCTATTGGCAAATTGGTTACCTAAAAGAACGGGTCGCACTCAGTGACAAGAGTATCGCTTATGCCAAACAAATTCTGGCGCTGGCGCAACGCCAATATCACAGTGGTGCCGTTTCCGAACTGGATGTTCTGGAAGCCAAACGTAGTTTAGCCGGGCAACAAGCTGCCCATAGTGACTTGCTGCAATCTTTGACCGAAGCAGAAAATGCGATGGCAATACTCTTCAATCAGCCACCGAAACAGGGTGAATTACAGATTCAGTCGCTCCCTAAAGAGCCGATTCCCGAAGTGGCTGCGGGCGTTCCGGCGGATCTGTTGATCAGAAGACCAGATGTCAAAGCTGCTCTTTATGAACTGAAATCAGCATTGGCGACCAGCGATGCAACGGTTGCCGGATACTTACCGACGCTGACGCTGACCAGTTCTGTTGGAGACGCTTCTTCGCAGTTGCGTCATCTTCTGACCGATCCACTCGGCACGCTGGGGGCAGAAATGATCCTGCCTTTTTTACAATGGAATCAAATGTCCCTGAACCGAAAAATCGCGCAAACCAATTATCGAACGGCACTGGTGAATTATCGTCAGACCCTGTATACCGCGATGACGGATGTTGATAATGCGCTCTCAGCGAAACAGCACTATCAATATCAAGGGTTTAGACTCAAAGAGCAGTATGACGCAGCAACAGCGGCAGAGCAGATTTATGCCAGTCAGTATCATCATGGTGCCGTGAGTATCCGAGACTGGTTAGATGCACAAGAAAACCAACGCAGTGCGCAGGAGTCGTTACTGGAGAACCGTTATAACCAGTACCATATTCAGGCCACGTTATATCAGGCGCTGGGAGGAAGCGATATCGCCCCCCCTTTAACCGCGTCCAATCCTTAACGCATCGATATGGCGGTATTGATCAGCACACAACCAAACGGCCGGTGTAAACCGGCTGCAGTGCTGAACTCAAGGTTCTGAATTCAAAACTCAGAGGGGTGGTATCTCAGATATCGCCCACTCACCCAAGAGACTTCATTTCTGAACTGAATCATCGCCCAGCCACGAGAAAAACGATAAACATAAATGTTCTCGCCGTATTCCAGCTGACCAACCGGCCGACCATCCAGTAAATTATCGCCACGCACATTTAACCGTTTTGCCGTCACCACATAGTTGCCAGCACCCCGGTAAAGTTTTTCCCGGCTCTCTTTATGAGCGGATAACATCGGCTGAAGCTGATGATATCCACTATTCTGAACATGATGACATGTCTGTCCTTTCAAACAGCTATTGGCTTGAGCGGTGAGTGTGAAAGACAACCCCATACAGCACAACATTATTATTTTCATACTTTTTTTCATCATTTTTTCATACTTTCTTTCATACTTTTCATATACGACCTTGCAGCATGACCCAACTGAAAATAACCGCATTGACGTATATTCTATACACAACTGATTTCAAGATACAGTTATCGTATAACAATGACGCATCCTAATTCAGGATATGAATGATTTGGTTGATAATCACCCATTGCCCCCAGCAGTCATGTTCTCTCTCAGAGAAAGGCTGGGTGCAAAACGTGACTTCGCTATTGACTAGAGAATCAGCGATTTGAACGCGAATGAGACTGCTATCTTAAAAAATGCCGTACACCGGATTTTTATTTATGCCATTTTTAGCAGTTATAAAAACTAGCTACCAACAACATTTATAAGGCAGTGAAGATGAACAGCAAGATAATTAGCTTCTTCATTTGATATATTTTATTTGTACGTATAAAAAATATAATCACGAGATTTAAATGCACCATTCATTGCTTTAGGATATTTAAAATAAAAATACTCAAATAGAGGAAAATCATTATCATGTTACATTTGTCTAGTGCAGAATCTCTCTAGAAAAAATCAATGTGAGCAATACATCTCATATAGTGAATCACCCAACGCTTCAACATACAAGTGGTTAACTAAAACTGGCCATGATTTGAGCGTTTTCCTAATAAAAATAACCTTATCATCTTCATAAGAAAACATTATTCTATCCTTTAAATTTAAAGTGTATTGATAATATCAAATGGAATGAAAATAAAATTCCCGATACCAGTTTACGAATTCCAAAATACCATCACTATAATGCGTTTGAGGTTGGTATCCTGTTAGATTTTTCAGTAAAGTACAATCAGCCCAGGTTGCTGGAACATCACCCTGTTGCATCGGAAGATAATTTTTTTTCGCTTTCATGTGCAATGAATCTTCGATGGCTTCAATAAAGTCCATCAATTTGACTTTTTCTGAGTTCCCAATATTTACGATGCGAAATGGGGCAACACTGCTGGCATTCTCATCATAATCATTTTCTAACGTTCGACGCGGAATTCGCTCAAGTAGCAGAATGATTGCTTGTGTAAGGTCGGCAACATAGGTGAAATCACGATACATTTCACCACCATTATAAATATCAATGGGATCACCATTTAATATACACTGAGTAAATTTAAAAAGAGCCATGTCAGGTCTTCCCCATGGTCCATAAACAGTAAAAAACCGGAATACCGTGATAGGGAGCTCAAATAGATGGGAGTATGAATGTGCCATAATTTCACCACATTTTTTAGTGGCAGCATAAAATGTCAGTGGATTATCGGTATGCTGACTTTCATCAAATGGTAATGATGTATTCGCTCCATAGACCGAAGATGTCGACGCCATAAGCAGATGCTTCACTCGCGTAATACGCGCGCATTCAAGAATGTTAAACGTGCCAGTAATATTAGTATCCAAATATTCATTCGGATGATCAATGCTATAGCGTACACCTGCTTGAGCAGCCAAATGAACAATAACCTCAGCTTGGCTCTCTTCACAGACTGACAATAACTTCTTCTTATCTTCCAACCTAATGGTGGTATGCTGATAAGAAGAGTATTCTTGAAGAATACTAAGTCTTTTTTTCTTCAACTCGACATCATAATAATCAGTCAGTGCGTCAACACCCGTAACTTTCAACCCCATCTGCAACAAATGAAGAGTCAGATGAAAGCCTATAAACCCAGCGGAACCTGTCACTAATATATTTTTCACTATAACCTCACACATAATGTTCTCCCCAACTGAAAATGGTCTAGTATCCACGAAGATGGAATCTGATTCTCCTTACCCATTACAGCGATAGATTTCGGCAGTTATACAAAGCCATCTGACTGCTAATGATTATCGAGAATGGCGACAATTGCCCAGGTTATCGCAATACCCGTTTATTTCAGTGCAAATGGGAAAGCTCTACTTACCAACATACATTTTCTGGGGAGAATTACATTTAAATATGCTTTATTTTCCAATTTTTATTAACAAATAAACTCAAACAATAAAATTAATTTGATTAGCTTCTAATTTAACAGGTGCAATAATGTCAACATTATTAATATAGAGAGTTTATTTCTTATAATTGAATTATAAATAAAACGTCGACTATAAATTATATATTGGTAAAACACCAGATCTCTATACACTATCAAACTTCTGAGAACACTGCCTTTCATACTTATTTGGTGACAGTCTACAATTAGTACCATGATTCCATTTAGGGTTGAAGCACTCGATATAATCAAATATCTCTGAGCGAGCTTCATCACAGATTTTGTCTGTTTTCCTCTTTATCCGATCTTTCTTCAGTAACGAGAAAAAACTTTACCTACAGCATTATAATGATAGTTTCCCTTGCGACCCATGCTGATTTTCATATTGTGTTCCTTTAAGAAGCTTCGTCAATCACTAGAAGTATATATTGAACATTCTGTCTGAGTGGATAAGAACTTTTCTCTTCGATCCTCGACGCCAAATAATATAGCAAGGTTTAAACTTGAAGCTGCATATTTGGTCCTTGACCAAGGTTATTCTATACCTGAAGCCAGCTGTTCCCTTGATATCGGTGAAACGGTTCTCCGACATTGGGTTAAACAGCTTGAACAAGAGAGAACTGGCGTAATGCCAGGCAATAAAGCGTTAACGCCTGAGCAGCAAAAATTCAGGAGCTTGAAGCCAGAATTAATCGTTTGTAACGAGAAAAAGCCATATTAAAAAAGGCTTCAGCTCTCTTAATGGCGGATGAATGAGAACGTACGCGCTGATAGACCAATTGAGGGAGCATGAAGACACCGAACTGGTCTGTGCATCATTCGATATCGCTACATCTTTTTTTATGGTTATTTAAATCGTCGTCAATCTATTGATTTAAATAAAATTACTTAGCGAGCTGAAACGGCTATTTCGAATTAGCCGAGGCTCAGCAGGAAGTTGGATGCTCATTTCGATGATGAAAGCTATCGGATATCAGGTCGGTCGCTTCAAAGTCCGTCGCTTAATGAAAGAAGCTGGCTTAATATCAAAGCAACCCGGTGTTCACCGTTATAAAACCGGTGGTATGAAACGATCCGATATACCCAATCAGCTCACCAGACAGTTTGATGTTCATTCTCCAAACGAAGTTTGGTGTGGTGACATCACTTACATCTGGGCTGAAGGTCGTTGGCGTTATCTGACTGTCATTCTCGATTTATACACTCGTCAAGTGGTCATCCGCAGTTTAAAATCGGAATGGATACCAGAAATGGGTTACTCATCGGTTCGGGAAGCAAAACAAGATATCAGTGGACCTGATGGACTATTACAACTGGCAACAACCTCATCAACGTATACGCTCAATTCTCAGCGTAATTCCATAATCTGAGTGAAGACCGATAATGACAGTCGTCATTACTTAACTGGAGGTCTTCACCATGTCACTTTCACCGCAAGCCTAGCTTGGGGTCTGCTATAGCATTGTGGAAACTGCAAAGCTGAATGGGCTTTAACCCTACGAATACCTTCATACCGTTCTGACTAAACTACCGTATGCCGAGACGGTAGAGCAAATCGAATCTCTTCTTCCGTGGAATATCGCCAGAGGTTAATACTTCTGGCTATCAACCTTAATACTGCTGAGAATAAATCGCTTACTCATCAACATAATGATGGCGTTCCGCCTGCAATTGCCGAAAATCGGCCTAACCGCGTGTCCGGTTTTAGTTACCTCTATATTTCTCCTTAGGTGTCTTTAAGGTAGTTGGAATTTTGTAGGTATTGTTCTCTCAGAAAGAAACGAAAAACTCACCAACAACATTTTTGGCCAAACTAACGAGGTTCACGATCAAATCGATGGATAACCTGATTACTGGAGCCACACCAAAGTAATTCAGGATCATATTTGTCTTGTTCAAATTTGCCATCGATCAGCACATCAACCATATCGACAATCGCACGCTGTGACTCTGATAGCTCATTGAGCGTATACCCAGTCCACATCCAGATATCCTTATCAGGACACTCAGTTTTTACTCTGGAGACTAATTGATATATAGCCGAAAGATTTGCAGGATGAAGGGGATCCCCACCAGATAATGACAAACCACGGCGTTTGATACGAGTGTCTTGTAAATCGGCAATAATCTGGTCTTCCAATTCTTGTGTAAATGGATGGCCAGAACGAGGAGACCATGTACATTGGTTATAACAGCCCCGACATTGATGCTCGCATCCTGAAACGAAGAGAGTACACCGCGTACCCTCTCCATTCACAACATCAACCTGATGATATTGATGATAATTCATAACAGTTATAGGTGCTTCACTCGTCGTTTAACTTCTTCTTGCTTACCAAAATTGAACGGTCGAGCATCAGGGCTGCCTAAATAGCCGCATACCCGGCGGATGACGGACACTTTGGCCGGGTCATGGTTACCACATTTCGGACAAACAAATCCTTTACTGGTACAAGAAAATTCGCCGGTATAACCACACTCATAACATTCATCGATCGGGGTATTGGTCCCGTAGTAAGGCACGCGACTGTAGCTGTAATCCCAAACGTTCTCCAACGCTTCAACATTACGCTGCATATTCGGGAACTCGCCGTAACAGATAAAACCACCACTCGAAAGCGCCGGATATGGCATTTCAAAGTCAATCTTGTCGTATGGATTGACCGTTTTCTCTACATCCAAATGGAAACTATTGGTGTAGTAACCCTTATCGGTTACACCGTCGAACATCCCAAACTCTTTGGCATCAATACGGCAGAAACGGTTACACAAGTTTTCACTCGGTGTACCGTACAGACTGAACCCATACCCCGTTTCTTCCGCCCAGCGGTTGGTGGCTGCTTTAAGGTAACCAATAATTTTTATCGCTTCATCCCGGAGTTTTTGGTGATCATAAACATGCTGTTGATCACCAAACAGTGCGTTGATCGTTTCATGAACCCCAATATAACCCAGTGAAATCGATGCCCGACCATTTTTAAAGATATGAGCAATCGGCTCATCCGCTTCCAGTCTGACCCCACAAGCACCTTCCATGTACAGAATCGGAGCAACCCGCGCGCGGACTTTTTCTAAACGGCTAATTCGGGTTTCCAGCGCCCGACGCGCCAGTGACAAACGTTCATCAAGAATTTGGTAGAAGCGCGTCAAATCCCCTTTGGCCTGCAATGCAATCCGCGGCAGATTTAGACTCACGACCCCAAGGTTATTGCGGCCGTCATGTATTAATTCGCCATGCTCTTCATAGGTACTGAGGAAACTCCGGCAGCCCATCGGGGTTTTAAAGGAACCGGTAACGTCAACCACACGGTCATAGTTGAGAATATCCGGATACATCCGCTTGGTTGCACAGTCGAGCGCCAGTTGTTTGATATCATAATTCGGCTCACCCGCTTGATGGTTTAAGCCATCTTTAATCGCAAAAACAAGTTTTGGAAACACAGCGGTTTTATGATTTTTTCCTAAACCGGCAATCCGGTTTTTCAAAATAGAAATTTGAATCAGCCGCGAAGCCCAACTGGTACCCAGACCAAAACCGAACGTCACAAAAGGAGTCTGTCCGTTGGCAGTGTGCAGCGTGTTCACTTCATATTCCAGCGATTGAAATGCGTCATAACACTCTTTTTCAGTCCGCGTGGCCGCAAATGCTTCGGGATCGTGAATATCCCATTCGTGGGCAACATCAAGATGTTTGTGATAGCTTGCCAGAACGTAAGGTTCCAAGATTTCATCAATGCGATTAATCGTCGTCCCGCCATAAATGTGGCTGGCAACTTGAGCAATAATCTGGGCCGTCACGGCTGTTGCTGTCGAGATCGATTTCGGTGTATCGATTTCTGCATTGCCCATTTTGAAGCCGTGCGTCAACATGCCTTTCAAATCAATCAACATACAGTTGAACATCGGAAAGAAAGGTGCGTAGTCCAGATCATGGTAGTGAATATCGCCGGCTTCATGTGCCTGGACGATATCACGGGGAAGAATTCGGGTCTTGGCATAGTGTTTCGCGACAATCCCAGCCAACAAGTCACGCTGAGTCGGAATCACCTTGCCATCTTTATTGGCATTTTCATTTAGCAAGTCAGCATTGCTTTCATTGATCAACCCTTCAATTTCTCGTGTCAGCGCACTTTGTTTCTCTCGGGCAATATCACGATCATGACGATATTCAATGTAAGAACGAGCCAATGATTTATAAGGGCCCTGCATTAATTCGTTCTCAACCAACATCTGAATTTCTGCAATATGAACTTCTTTGTAATCCTTGAGCTTCAACTCTACAGCCAGCGCAACATTTAAGGCATAGATGGCCAGTTCTTGATCAGTATGTTCGGCTGCTGCTTCAACAGCAGCCTGAATTCTGTCTCGATGAAACGCTGCTCTTGAGCCATCGCGTTTGATCACAATCGGTTTCACTTTATCTCCTTACCCATCATCATTCACTTTGGGTGAAACACATGATATAGGGTTTCATATCGATACATTAACACTACATATTGTAGTGCATTTAACGAAAAGCCCCTTCGGCATGTATTGATCAAGATCAACAAAGCACAGCGAATGGATAAGATAAACACGATTATTATCAGCAGATCTCATTTATGAAAGAACATCCCTGAAAACAAAAAATTTTCCACCACCAAGGTGGATTTTTTACTCAAAACGATTTTTCATCACCGCAAAATACAGCACCGGTATCACGATTAATGTCAATAACGTGGACACAAATACCCCGAAAATCAAACTAATCGCGAGCCCATTAAAGATTGGATCATCGAGAATAAACAGAGAGCCAATCATTGCTGCCAACGCAGTCAACAGAATTGGTTTTGCCCGTACTCTGACAGAATTGATCACGGCTTCAGAGAAGGCCATCCCCTGTTGATGTTCCTGACGAATGAAATCCACCAGCAAGATAGAATTACGCACAATGATCCCGGCTAACGCAATCATGCCGATCATGGAGGTCGCCGTAAATTGTGCATGCAAGAGTGCATGTCCCGGCATCACACCAATCATCGTCAGCGGAATCGGAGACATAATAATCAGCGGTGTCAGGTAGGATTTAAAATGAGCCACAACCAATAGATAGATCAAGATCATCCCGACAGCATAGGCAATCCCCATATCCCGAAACGTTTCATAGGTAATTTTCCACTCACCATCCCACAAAACCGAGACCTGACTAAGACCCGATGGTTGATTGATGTAGTTTTGCTCAACCGGAAACGGCAGCGTTTTCATCCGGCTGGCTATCTCAAACATCCCATAAAGCGGACTATCCGTACGACCGGACATATCACCGACCACCATCACCATCGGGACCAGGTTCTTATGCATAATATAATCATCTGCCGCAACCTGACGCACCCGAACCAAATCAGACAGCGGATACGCGATCCCATCCTGACTGGTAACGCGCATCTCAAGCAACTGGGACAGATTTGCCTTATCGCCTTCAGTTGCCTGAAGCTGAATCGGGACCGGATACTTACTATAATCGGTATGCAGATAACTGACAGGCTGCCCGCCAATGGCGGTGGTCAGCGCTTGCACAATCGATGCGTAAGGAACCTGAACAAGCGCAGCTTTATGACGATCAATCCGCACCTGCCACTGTTGATGAGGTTCCGGCAGATAAATATCGACATCGACGATATCGGCACTGGTCTGGAATAAGTGACGGATCTGTCTCGCAGCCTGCGAACGGACCTCAGCCGTCGGCCCATAAACTTCAGCTAAAATCGGAGACCAGACCGGCGGGCCCGGTGGCACTTCGACCACTTTCACTTTTCCGCCAAATACGCTGGCAACAGCCACTAATTTTGGCCGTATTTCGCCGGCAATCTGATGGCTGTCTTTATCCCGATCGCCCTTCGCCAGCAAATTCACCTGAATATCCCCCTGATAAGGGCTAGAGCGAGTAAAGTAATGTCGAACCAGACCATTAAAGTTCATTGGTGCAGCCGTACCGGCATAAATTTGGTAGTCATGCACTTCAGGTGACTGATCAAGTACGGCCGCCATCTCAAACAACACCCGCTGCATGCGTTCTAACGACGTATCATCCGGCATATCCAGTATCACCTGAAATTCAGATTTATTATCAAACGGCAACATTTTCAGGACGACAGCCTGATAGACAGGTAGCAACAGAGACCCGATAATCAGCATCACAATACCGCAACCGAGCAACCAGCGATTACGCCGCTGTTGGGGCGATAGAACAAATGGTGCCATGATTCGCTGCACAATCGCCTGATTCGGTTCTTTTGACTCTTTTGACTGCTGATGAGGCCGATCACGCAGTAATTTCACCGCTAACCAAGGGGTTAACACAAAAGCGACGGCCAGCGAGATAAACATCCCCATCGAGGCATTGATCGGAATCGGACTCATGTACGGCCCCATTAATCCGGTGACAAACGCCATCGGTAATAGCGCAGCGATTACCGTAAAGGTCGCCAAAATTGTCGGCCCCCCGACTTCATCGACAGCATAAGGCAGCGAAAATTGCCGACCTTTTAATGACATATGTCGATGAATATTTTCCACGACCACTATGGCATCATCCACCAGAATGCCGATGGAAAAGATCAACGCAAACAAAGAGACGCGGTTAATAGTGAACCCCCATGCCCATGAGGCAAACAGCGTCATCATTAAGGTAATCATCACCGCGATACCAACGACAATGGCTTCTCGCCATCCCATCGTAATCAGTACAAGAATCACCACAGCACAGGTTGCAAACATCAATTTACCGATCAGTGTATGGCTCTTCTCCGCTGCGGTATTGCCATAGTTGCGCGTCACATCGACTTTCACATTCGCGGGGATCAACTGGTTTTCAAGTCCCTGTAATCGCGTTTCAACATCCTGGGCAACCGTCACCGCATTTTCTCCGGCCTTTTTAGCAATGGCGATAGTGACCGCGGGGACTAAATTGGATTTATCACTGGTCCAAACATGCTGAGTCGGCGTATTGGCACCTAAAGTCACGGTCGCAATATCACTGAGGTAGACCGGCGCCTGATGATGCATACCGACCAAGAGTTGCTTAACATCTGACACGCGATGGAGAAACTGCCCGATTCGGACCGGAATCGCTTGATTATGATCCGTGATGATCAACTGCGGCGAATGGACGTTTGCAGACTGAAATACCTGATTCAGTTGATCAATGGTGATGCCAAAACTATTCATCCGTACCGGATCGAGCCGGACATCAACAATCATGTCATGTCCCCCGACGGTATAAATATCCCGTGTTCCGTCAATCGTTTTCAGCGTTGTTTCAAGGCCATGAGCCACTTCTGTCAATTGCTGTTGAGTCATCTGACCGTCTGGATTACTCAGGGTAAGGCTGACAATTGGCACATCTTCAATACCTCGCGGTTTAATCACCGGCTCACCGACACCCACGCCGCTCGGCATCCAATCTTTATTCGAATACAGTTTATTATAGGTTCGCACCACTGCATCATTGCGCGAGACACCCACTTTGAAAATCGCAACAATCAGGGCCCCGTCCGGCTGTGAAAAAGAATAGATATTATCAATTCCCTGAATCTCCGAGACTATTTGCTCTGCCGGGTTGGTGACCAAATGTTCAACTTCGGCCGGAGAAGCACCGGGAAAAGGGATATAAATGTCGGCAAAAGTCACATCAATTTGGGGCTCTTCCTCTTTCGGTGTCACCAGCACAGCAAACACGCCCATGAGTAAACCAACCAATGCTAACAGAGGGGTAATTGCCGAGTGTTGAAACAGTGCAGCAATACGCCCGGAGATGCCCAGTTTTTTTTCCATTATACGCCCCTCCTACTGTGCATCGATTGGAAACACATGGGTCACAATCTGATCCCCGATTTCCAGTCCGGATAAAATTTCAACCGAGTCACCATAATCCTGCCCGAGCCGGACTGGATTCAGTCGCTGTGCTTTTCCTTCGCCCTTCACGCGCAACACCGCACTGAGCTCTCCTCGTCGGATCACCGCAGTTTTCGGCACCAGCACAACTTGTCTGTCCCCAGTATGGAATGAGGCTTTCACCCACATCCCCGGTGCAAGTTCAGCGTCACTTGTCTCAGGCAATCTCAAGCGCATCGTAAACGTATGGGATTGCGGATCTGCATAACGGAATAACGTATATTGGCTGGGTTGTAGAATGTGTCCGTCCGGCAATTCAATCGAAAACTGTTGCGCCTGTGTCACCAAAGCACGATATCGTTGCGGCATTTGAAATTCGACCCGCAGCGGTGACATCCCATAACCACTCAATAATGGCATGCCGGGCGAGACGGTTTCTCCCAACTCAACGTGACGCTGGGTTACAATCCCTGAATAAGGCGCTTTGATACTGGTATAGCCTAACGCATCTTTCGCTTTCACCGTCGCAGCCTTGGCCGCTTGAACTGCCGCAGCAGCGGTTCGGGCACGTGCTTCTGCACTATCCAGTTGCCCTTGAGAAACCGCGCCTCGTGAGATCAACTGTCGAAAGCGCTTCACCTGAGTCTGCGCTTCTTTATTCTGAGCAACCGCCTGATTCAGTTGTGCGATTGCGGCATCGTAAGACGCTGTTTGTTGTGTCGCACTGATTTCAAGTAACACATCACCTTGTTGTACGACATCATTCACATCCACGTACATTCCCACGACTCGCCCGGAAGTTTGAGCCGCAACCGTTCCTTGATTGACCGGCTGAACAATCCCATCGAAGGTGACTTGCTCGGGTATCGTTGCCCGCTTGACGATCAGTGTCTGTCCCTCTAGGCGCTCCGTTGTCTGTCCCGCTAACGATTCTCCTGCCTGCGCCTCAAAAAACGTCTGTCCCGCTAAGACCACCACCAGACCCAAAGCCAGTTGCCGTATATGCTGTTTCATCAGATTCCCCTCCTTTGGCGAACCTCTTGTTGTTTTCATTTTCATTGATGATATGCCTGAACGAAGCCCACCGAATCAATCACCCATTGCATAAATACAAACCGATTGTTTTTACCAAGTGGGAGGTTCACACAATGGGGGTTCACACAATGGCTTGCCACCAACATGCTCATGACTTCTCACTCAGTGATTCTGGTTCTTCACAAAATAGCATCTGCAAATTGACAATGATTTGTGCAGCCCGGCTATCGGTCAGTGAATAAAACACCTGCTGTGAGGATTTGCGGCACGCCACCAAATGATGTTTACGCAGCACCGTCAAATGCTGAGAGAGTGCCGACTGACTCAAAGTCGAATTCTGTTGGAGTTGTCCGACGCCGACCTCTCCCTGTATCAATTGGCACAACACCATCAATCGTTCAGGGTGTGCCATCATTTTCAAAAAATCAGCCGCATCCTGGGCATGGGCTTTGATTCGCTCAACCTCAGTGACTTGGTTTGGTTCATGGTTAACTTGCATGAGCACTCCACGGGGAAAAATCTCAATGCCTTTATATTAGTCAAAACTTATTTAGAAAAGCAAATATTAGTTAATAATAAATTAGACTTTGCTAATTTTTAGATCTATAGTCACAAAGAATCCAAAAAAAGGAGTATGTCATGACCATTGAAAATGGCGTCCGAGTCATCGCTGGCAGCATGGTACTGCTTTCCGTTATTTTGACTTATTTCGTCCACCCCTACTTTGTCTGGTTGACAGTCTTTGTCGGGCTCAACCTTATTCAAAGCGCATTGACTGGTATCTGTCCGGCAGTCTTTATTCTCAAAAAGCTCGGATTGAAAGCGTAGTATCAGTCTCAAACGTGAAAAGGCTTACTTTATGACAAAAATCGTAATTATTGGCGGCGTTGCGGGCGGTGCATCTGCAGCAGCTCGCGCGCGCCGTCTTAGTGAAGATGCTGAAATTATAATGCTTGAACGCGGTCCCTTCGTTTCGTTTGCTAATTGCGGGCTGCCCTACCATATCGGTGGAGACATCAAAGAGCGCGGCCACCTTCTACTGCAAACACCGGAAAGTTTTCTGGCACGTTTTAACGTAGATGTACGCGTCATGAATGAAGTGCTCCGTATTAACCGCGCAGAGAAAACGCTCACGGTTCGTAACCTTTCAGACCAAAGCGAGTACACTGAAAGCTACGACTTCCTGCTTCTCAGCCCAGGTGCGGGGCCGGTTGTGCCGCCCATTCCGGGGCTAGACAATCCATTAACGCACTCGCTACGTAACATTCCAGATATGGATAAAATTATCCAAACTATCAATACCAACCAAGTTGATCACGCAACGGTTGTGGGCGGTGGTTTTATCGGTTTGGAAATGATGGAAGCTTTCCACCAGCTCGGTATTCAAACCACACTGCTGGAAATGGCTGACCAAGTGATGACCCCAGTCGATCGAGAAATGGCAGGTTTTGTACATGCCGAAATCAAAGCAAAAGGCATTGATTTACGTCTGTCCACAGCGTTGCAATCGGTCGAATTCAAGCCAACCACCTCACTGGCAAGCATGGATTCAGGTCAAATAGAACACCAGCACGTGAATGGCGAACTCGATCTGACACTCAGCAATGGCGACACACTGACCACTGATATTCTGATTATGGCCATTGGTGTTCGTCCTGAAACCAAACTGGCTTCAGAGGCCGGTCTGCAAATTGGTGAGCTTGGCGGCATTTACACCAATGAATACATGCAAACGAGCGATCCATCGATCTACGCGGTTGGTGATGCTATCGAAGAGAAAGACTTCGTCACGGGTAAACCGACACTGGTCCCTTTAGCGGGTCCTGCAAACCGTCAAGGCCGGATGGCGGCCGACAATATGCTTGGTCGTCGCGAAACTTATCAGGGCACTCAAGGCACTGCGATTTGTAAGATTTTCGATTTAGCCGTGGCATCAACGGGTAAGAATGAGAAACAGCTCAAACGTGAAGGTACCGAGTACGAAAAAGTGTATGTCCACACAGCGAGCCACGCGAGCTACTACCCGGGGGCAGAAGTGGTGTCGTTCAAAATGCTGTTCGATCCAAAGTCAGGCAAGATTTTCGGTGCGCAAGCGTTGGGTAAAGATGGCATCGATAAACGTATCGACGTCATGGCAGTGGCTCAGCGTGCCGGAATGACCGTCGATCAGTTACAACACCTTGAGCTGACTTACGCGCCACCTTACGGGAGTGCGAAAGACGTGATTAACCAAGCCGCATTTGTCGCAAACAACCTCATCAAAGGCGATTCTGCAGCGATTCACTTTGACGAAATTGATCACCTCACTGCCGACCAGTTGTTACTTGATGTCCGTAATCCCGGCGAGTTACAAAACGGTTATCTGGCAGGTGCTGTCAATATTCCGGTCGATCAACTCCGCCAGCGTATGCATGAGTTACCGAAAGACAAAGAGATCATTATTTACTGTCAGGTTGGGTTACGCGGTAATGTCGCCTATCGCCAACTGGTGAATCATGGTTTCAGAGCACGAAATCTGCTCGGTGGCTATCGCACTTATCAGTTCGCCACAGCTTAGTGGATGTTCTGTCATTTAACGCCCTCACCACCACAAAAAACGCGCCGGGTATTTGCAACCCAGCGCGTTTGATGCCAGTCACCCGATATCGGGTGAAATGGTCAATCTATGCGGTAACACTACCGTGTGGATCAATAACGAATTTTTTCGCTGCGCCACCATCAAAATCAGCATAACCTTGCGGTGCCTGATCCAACGTGATCAGCTGAACGTTCACCGCTTTTGCAATGTTGACTTTATCAAACAGAATCGCCTGCATCAGAGAGCGGTGATATTTCATCACCGGGCACTGACCGGTATGAAACGAATGGGATTTCGCCCAACCGAGACCAAAACGCATACTCAACGCACCGATTCTTGCCGCTTCATCCGTTGCGCCCGGATCATCCGTCACATACAGCCCCGGGATACCAATTTGGCCACCGGCACGAGTGATTTGCATCGCTGAGTTTAACACAGCCGCAGGCGCTTCTTTATGGTGTCCGCCACAGCCACAGCCATGCGCTTCAAACCCAACACAGTCAACAAAACAGTCAACTTCTCGTTCACCGAGAATCACTTCCAGTTTATCTTCCATATCGCCGTCTTGACGCAAGTCGATCGTTTCACAGCCAAAGCTTCGTGCCTGTTCAAGACGTTCCTCTATCATGTCACCCACGATCACACACGCAGCCCCCAGCAATTGGGCCGACACAGCAGCAGCGAGACCAACCGGACCAGCCCCTGCGACATACACGGTTGAACCGGGACCGACACCCGCGGTCACACAGCCGTGGAAGCCGGTCGGGAAGATATCAGAGAGCAATGTCAGATCCCGAATTTTTTCCATTGCCTGATCTGAATCAGGGAACTTCAGCAGATTGAAATCAGCATACGGTACCATCACGTACTCTGACTGGCCACCGACCCAGCCCCCCATATCGACATAACCATAAGCAGCGCCGGGACGTGCCGGGTTGACATTCAGACAGATGCCCGTCATACCGGATTTACAGTTGCGACAGCGTCCACAAGCAATGTTGAAAGGAACGGAAACGATATCACCCACATTCAGGAATTCAACGTCGTCTCCTTTTTCAAGGATCACACCGGTGATTTCATGACCCAGAACGAGTCCCGCCGATGCGGTTGTCCGTCCGCGGACCATGTGCTGGTCACTCCCACAAATATTGGTGGTCAGAACCTTCAGGATGACGCCGTGATTACACTTCCTTTTTCCCAGAGCCAACTCCGGAAAAGCGATCGATTCAACGGCGACTTGTCCCGGTCCTTTATATACAACACCGTGATTACTGGAATTGCACATTCTGTTCTCCTTAAGCGAATTATTATTGTACTGCGTCTGCCACGTTAGCGAGCATGAATTCACAATAGATATTCGTATACGACACCATTCAGTCAAGTCGCGACTCATGACTGTCAAGAAAGTATTTTCTGTGGTGTTGATTAGACTTTTATCACCACAGAAAAGATCCCCGTCAATCATCGCGTTCAATCACCCATGTGATAGCCAGCAATTATCTCAGTTCCGATAAAATAGATTTTTCCTATCAAATGAATAGCTACAAGTGATTTTATTTTGTGGTGCGGCAGTGCGAATATACATCTCGAAGGCAAGATATTGCAAAGCTAACCAACTGAAAGGAAAGTAAAAAAATCATGATCAATACAAAAATCAAACCATTTAGTGCAACCGCTTATAAAAACGGTGAATTTGTTGAAGTCACAGAAAAAAGTGTCGAGGGCAAATGGGCAGTATTTTTCTTCTATCCTGCTGATTTCACATTCGTTTGCCCAACAGAATTAGGTGATCTTGCCGATCATTATGCTGAGCTTCAAGAGCGTGGCGTTGAAGTATTCTCCGTCTCAACTGACACCCACTTCACGCACAAAGCATGGCATGACAGTTCTGACACGATTGGCAAAATTCAGTATTACATGCTTGGTGACCAAACCGGTAACATCACCAACAACTTCGGTGTGATGCGTGAAGGTCAAGGCCTTGCAGACCGTGCAACATTCCTCATCGATCCTGAAGGTGTCATTCAGGCAATGGAAATTACTGCTGAAGGGATTGGCCGTGACGCTGAAGACCTGCTGAGAAAAGTCAAGGCAGCACAATATGTTGCAGCACACCCAGGCGAAGTTTGCCCGGCAAAATGGAAAGAAGGTGAAGAAACATTGGCACCTTCACTGGATCTTGTCGGCAAAATCTAACGATTTTCTGATTTAGATTTTTTAATTTGAGAGTGGGCTGGATGTACCATACGACCAACGCATCCGGCTTGCTCTCTCCCCTCTCTCATTATCTAGAGTGGTCACTCTCTTTATCTATCTAAAGACAAGGTGTAATCGAAACATGCTAGACCAAGCGATCAAACAACAATTAAAACAATATCTCACAAACTTAAAAGAAGATGTCCGCTTAGTGGTCAGTCTAGATGAAAGTAAAACATCTCAAGAAATTCTTTCACTGGCTGAAGAGATCGAAACATTAAGCGATCATGTCTCGGTAGTACATGATAACGCGGCCAGTGAACGTAAACCCGTCATGGCGGTCACGAATCCGGAGAAAGGTACACAATTGCGTTTTGCAGGTGTGCCGATGGGACACGAGTTTACCTCATTGGTTTTAGCGCTGCTCCACTCGGGTGGTCATCCGATGAAACTTGAAGATGAGACCATCACGCAGATTGCCAGTCTTCATAAAAAACTGGATGTGGAAGTCTTTATCTCCCTCTCGTGTCAGAACTGTCCCGATGTGGTTCAAGCTTTCAACATGATGGCTGCAATCAACCCAGACATTCGGGTCACGATGATTGATGGTGCCCTGTTCCAAGATGAAGTCAAACAACGTGATATTCTGGCAGTGCCAAGCGTTTTTGTGAATGGTGAG
Organism: Vibrio spartinae; assembly: GCF_024347135.1. Taxonomy (NCBI): domain Bacteria; kingdom Pseudomonadati; phylum Pseudomonadota; class Gammaproteobacteria; order Vibrionales; family Vibrionaceae; genus Vibrio; species Vibrio spartinae. The sequence goes on from NZ_AP024908.1 coordinate 667,656, forward strand.
TTATTCGGGCAAGGCCGGATGTCATTAGCAGAAATCTTAACCAAAATTGATGATGGTGCAGCGGAAAGAGCAACAGCCAGTATTAATGAAAAAGACCCATACGATGTATTGGTCGTCGGTGGCGGACCTGCCGGTGGTGCTGCGGCTGTTTATGCCGCTCGTAAAGGCATCCGGACAGGTATCGTTGCGAAGCGTCTCGGTGGTCAAGTGATGGACACGATGGCGATTGAAAACTTTATCTCCGTCAAGAGAACCGAAGGGCCGAAACTGGCAGCCGATCTGGGTGAGCATCTCAAAGAATATGATGTGGATATCATTACTGATCAGCAAGCAGACCGGTTGATGGGTGCAGCTTATACCGAAGATGGGTATATTCACGTCAATCTTGAAAGCGGTGCAACCCTCAAGAGTAAAAGTGTCATTCTCAGCCCGGGCGCACGCTGGAGAGAAATGAATGTTCCCGGTGAACATGAATACCGCAATAAAGGGGTTGCTTACTGCCCACACTGTGACGGTCCACTGTTTAAAGGGAAGAAAACAGCCGTTATCGGTGGCGGCAACTCCGGTATTGAAGCCGCGATTGATTTGGCCGGGATTGTCGAACACGTCACGGTCCTTGAATTTGCCGATATACTTCGTGCAGACCAAGTACTGATTGATAAAGCAAACTCTCTGCCGAATATCGACATCATTACCATGGCACAGACCACCGAAGTGATTGGCGATGGAAAACGGGTGACCGGTCTTAAATATAAAGATCGCCATACCGATGAGATCCATACTCTCCTGTTATCCGGTATTTTCGTGCAAATTGGTTTGGTTCCCAATACAGAATGGCTGAAAGATTCAGATGTAACGCTCTCACCAAGAGGTGAAATCGAAGTCGGTAGCCGAGGCGACACCAGTATGTCAGGAGTATTTGCTGCCGGAGATGCGACGACTGTCCCTTATAAACAAATTATTATCGCTATGGGCGAAGGGGCGAAAGCCAGTCTGGGAGCATTTGATTACCTGATTCGTCATCAGGGGTGATGGGTTCGAGTGACTGTCAGTTCACTCATACATGAGTCATTGATAGTTACTTATATCCATTGACTCTCAATAGGCAAAACGGGCGCTTAAAACAAGCGTCCGTTTTGGTAGTGTTCAAATTTCTGTGTCATTTCTTTAAACTGAACCAAAAAGGAAATGACACCTTATGTCTGACGATAAATTCGAAATTGATATTCAAGCTTTTGCCAAAGCATTGCAATCCGGTCAGGGCCTCAACGGCAAAGACGGTTTGCTCACCCCGTTGATTAAGCAAATCACTGAAGCCGCGCTCGGGGCTGAAATCGAACAGCACCTTGAAGCTGAGCCCGACAATCGCAAAAATGGAAAATCCCGCAAAACCGTTAAAACCTCATCCGGGGAATTTGAACTTGAAACGCCCCGTGACCGAAATGGCTCTTTTGACCCGCAAACTGTCAAGAAGCACCAGACCCGACTGACCGATGAGATGGAACGTAATGTCCTCTCCCTGTTTGCCCTTGGCAACAGCTATCAACATATCCGGGAATATCTGCTGGATATGTATGGTATCAGCGTTTCCAATGGCACGATTAACGCCATCACCGACCGTCTTATCCCTGAGCTCAGAGCATGGCAGGAGCGGGATTTAGACCCCGTCTATCCGGTCGTCTGGCTTGATGCCGTTCACTACAAAATCAAGGAAAACGGTCGCTTTGTTTCCAAAGCCATTTACACCATCCTTGCACTCAATATCGAAGGAAAAAAAGAGCTGCTGGGGATTTATCTCTCTGATGCCGAAGGCGCGCATTACTGGCTCAGTGTCCTGACCGACTTACAAAATCGCGGTGTCAAAGATATTTGTATTGCTTGTGTCGATGGCCTCAAAGGGTTCCCTCAGGCGATTGAAACCATTTACCCGCAGACTGAAGTCCAACTCTGTGTTATCCATCAAATCCGTAACTCGATGAAGTATGTCGCCAGCAAAAATCAGAAAGCGTTTATGGCGGATTTAAAATGTGTTTATAAAGCGGCAACCCTTAAAGCTGCCGAACATGAGCTGGATGAGCTGGAAGCCAAATGGGGACCACAATACCCGCTGGTGATTCAGTCATGGCGCAATAAATGGGAGAACTTATCGGTGTATTTCAAATATCCCGAACAGGTCCGCAGAGCCATTTACACCACCAATGCGGTTGAGGCGGTACATCGTCAGTTCCGCAAACTGACCAAAACCAAGGGCGGTTTTGCTAATGAAACCAGCTTGCTCAAGCTGTTGTATGCAGGTATGTTGAAAGCCAGTGAAAAGTGGACGCATCCGGTGCAGAACTGGAACCTGACACTGTCTCAGCTCAGCATCCACTTTGAAGGCAGACTCACTCCATATCTGGATTTATAAAAATGGGCGTGACACAGAATAATGAACAGTCTCTCCGTTTTCTGTTGTTACCTTTGCCTGTCCCTCTAAATCTCTCTAAATCGTCTGTCCCTTTTAGCCCATTTCGTCAGCCCCTAAATCGTCTGTCCCTGTAATTCAAATTCATCTGTCTCTTGAGTTCTTCTCTTCAAGTGTCTGTCCCTTCAAGAGTACAAGTGTCTGTCCTTTCAATTGCTTTTCGATACAAATCAATCTCGACCGAAAATATGCGAGTTATGTCTTTTGCGCCTGAATTGTCTATAGTAGCTTAAGAATCAGTTACATCGTGCATAAGGACGTTCAATCATGCTCAGATATCTTTTCATCGTGTTTGTGATGATCGTGACTCTCAGTTGTAGTGGTGGGGACTGGCGCACCGCAAGCCGTCAACCCGCAGGTATAGCCCCGGAACCGGGACAAGAGAAAGAAGCGGTGATTGAAGTGTATGCCGCCGACGCGTTCGGCTGGCGCGGCTGGTTTGCGGTGCACACTTGGATAGCACTGAAACCGAAAAATGCCCCTGAATATACCGTTTACGAGGTGATCGGCTGGCGACTCAAACAAGGACGCTCGGTTCTGACCCAATATCAAACCAAACATCCGGATCGCTACTGGTATGGTGCCAAACCAGAAAAAGTTTTATCCCTCCAAGGAGAAAAAGCGAGCCAGTTGATCCCTGAAATTACGGCTGCCATTGAATTTTACCCGTGGGCAGATGAATACACCCTCTTCCCCGGACCGAACAGTAATACATTTCCGGCATGGGTTGGCTTACAGGTACCCGCACTGGGATTAAAAATGCCTTTCCGGGCGATCGGGAGCGGCTACGCGAATTAGCCGAATGGTAAGTTGGGTTGCTCACAGATTTTGCGCTGTCTTCGGTTCGCTGTGATCGACACTCAATGCTCATGGCTGACAATGCATCCACATGATCACCAGACATATTCACACTTGTGCACATGCTTGAAATGAAATAGCATACGTAAAAACAGACTAACTGTGTGGTTGTTGTCTATTTCATGAATAGTTTCATATAGATATTATCATGTTGGTGAATTATCCAGTGAATCGATAGATTTAATTTCGTTCATTTCAATTAAAAATTATCGCCGATACTCATCTCAAAAATACACCAAAATGCGAGCATACTTTTAATGATTCAGTCATAATGAATCATTGAAAGTATGAGAAGTGCATCAGGACGATCACACTGTTTACGAGCTGGATATCAAAAGCTCTGATGATCAGAAATACTGATTATCAGAAACAATGGAGAGTCATCATGGTGAATATTATGATCGATGGATCAACGTATACAGTCGATCCGAATCAAACGCTGCTCAGTGCGACAAGAGCCTGTGGTGTTTCCCTGCCTTCACTCTGTGATACCGATGCTGCTGGCAGTATTCATCAACACTGTAAACTCTGCGAGGTTGACATTCTCGGTACAGGTATCGAGCCCGCTTGTCAGCAAATGCCAGTAGAAGGCATGGTGGTCACCACAACATCCAGCCACCTCTCAGAACGCAGAAAAAAACACCTTCAGGACATTCTTTCTCAACCCAATATCATCTGTAGTGAACCGCCTTGTCAAACTGCCTGCCCTGCCCACGTCGATATTCAGCAATATCTGGCGCTCATCGCACAGGGTAACTATCAGCAAGCAATTGCCGTCATCAAAAAAACACTCCCGATGCCGCTGTCAATTGGCCGGGTCTGCCCGGCTTTCTGTGAATCCGGATGTCAGCGCCAACAGTTGGACGAACCACTGGCAATCCGTCAGTTAAAACGCCATGCAGCCGATCACGATCTGGCCGCGTATCAGTCTTATCTGCCAGAAAGAAAAGCAGAGAAACATAAAAAAGTAGCGATTGTCGGTGCCGGACCAGGAGGGCTCAGTTGCGGCTACTTCCTCACCAACGAAGGCTATGATGTCACTATCTTGGAGGCCATGCCCCAAGCAGGTGGATGGCTTCGCTATGGCATTCCCGAATACCGTCTGCCGAAAGCAATTCTTGACCAAGAAATTGAATTGATGTGTCGTCATGGCATGGCCATCAAAACCAATCAGCGACTCGGCAAAGACTTCCTGCTCTCGTCACTGAGCGATAATTATGATGCGGTTTGTCTGGCAATTGGTGCATCGCAAGCCAGTGGTATGGCTTATCCCGGTAGTGACCTCGACGGCTGCTATCTCGGTGTGGATTTCCTGAAAGATCACATGCTCGATCAACAGTATACCGTCGGTCAGAATGTTGCGGTCATCGGTGGCGGTAATACTGCGATTGACTGCGCCCGGACCGCTTTACGCCTTGGGGCGCAAGCAACGATTATTTACCGTCGTTCCCGAGAAGAAATGCCGGCAGAAGATTATGAAATCGAAGAAGCAGAACATGAAGGGGTTCAATTTTATTTTCTGACCAACCCCGTCGAGAATATCGCAGATCAAAATGGTCGGGTCGGTCAGGTCAAACTGGAAAAAATGGCTTTAGGTGAACCAGATGCTTCCGGACGCAGACGCCCTCAGCCGACGGGTGAGTACATCATGGAATCCTTTGATACCGTGATTTCAGCAATTTCACAGCAAACGGATGTCAGTTTTCTCGATAATGACAACATCGCACTGCCACTCAACCGGTATCAGACCATTGATGTGAATGAAGACAATATGTTCTCCGGCTCACGCAATATTTTTGCAATCGGTGATTTTCGCCGCGGCCCGGCAACCGCAGTGGAAGCCGTTGCCGATGGGCGCAAAGCGGCATACGGCATTGACCGTTTTCTTGGCGGCGATATGGAAAAACTGTACACCGAGTCCTTCCGGGAAAGAAATATCACCAGAAGCCACCTGATCCGGCCTGAACATGTTGAGAAGCTCAAAGACGAACTCCGTTCAATCGTTCAGGGCGATACTCAGGCACAACGCGATCAAGCGCTGACACAGGCACTGCAACACATTCTGAGGGCCAAAATGCCGGAACTGACATTAGCTGAACGCCGGCATAACTTTAAAGAAGTCGAAACAGGCTTCACCGATCAGGTCGCAATGCACGAAGCCCGTCGCTGTTTAAGCTGTGGCTGTCCGGATGGAAATGACTGCAAACTCCGCCACTATGCGACGGAGTATCATGTCGATAAATCTGTACTGCCACATTCAGATTGTGCTTAAAGCAATGATTCTTCACTGAAAACAAACAATCGTGCTTCAGTCAGAAGAATGCCGACACCCCCCACCCAAATACAACAGGGGCAGATATTTTCTGCCCCTGTTCAGTTTCAAGCCATCAACATGATCACTTTTGGATCATTAAATGACGCTCATTGAATCAATAAGGGTTCACTCTGCGCCGGAGCCAACACGACCGCCACCGTTTTCGATGTGGGTGTATCACTCCAGTCTCCTTTGCTGTCGAGTGGAATCAACGCATTCGCTTCCGGAAAATACGCAGCCACATTTCCCTGCGGGATTTGATACGGGACAACCTTAAAGTTATCAATTTTCCGCCGCACATCATCCGTCCAGATCGTCTCGATATCGACTCGCTCTTCCGGTTTTAATCCCAGTAATTCAATATCTTTCGGATTCAGGAAAATAACCTGACGCTCACCCCGGATCCCCCGATAGCGATCATCATACCCATATACCGTGGTATTGTACTGATCGTGTGAGCGCATTGTCTGAAGAATAAAGACCGGTTTATCCGTCATACTTTGCGGGTCAAATGCCAATATGTGCTCCGGTAGTGGATTGGCAGCGATCACCGCTTTCCCTGAGGTAGTTTTCCAGTTGAGCTCTCTGGCACTATTCCCCAGGTAAAACCCGCCCGGTATATCGAGGCGCTGATTGAAATTGTCAAAACCGGGAATCGTTTGCTCAATCAAATCACGGATATGATCATAGTTATCCGCCAGTGCTTGCCAGTCGACCGGGTTGTGTGCCCCCAACGTTGCTTTAGCGATACCAACCACAATTGCCACTTCTGAATGAACCGACTCTTCACTCATATCCACCCGCCCGGATGAAGCATGAACCATTGAAAATGAATCTTCGACCGTCACCCGCTGTTCACCGCTGGCCTGCATATCAATATCGGTTCGCCCCAGACACGGTAAAATCAACGACGCTTTACCGGGATTCACATGACTCCGGTTGAGCTTCGTCGCAATGTGGACCGTCAGTTCACATTGACGCATCGCCTGTGCGACCCGGGCCGTATCCGGTGCTGCCGCAACCAGATTGCCTCCCAAGCCGATAAACACTTTACTGTCGCCACGCGCCATCGCTTGTAATGCATGATGAACATTATGCCCATGCGCTTGTGGCGGTCGGAACCCGAATACCTTTTCGATATGATTTAACAACGCTTGCGGCGGATGGTCATTGATACCAACGGTCCGATCACCCTGCACATTCGAATGCCCACGAACCGGACACAATCCAGCGCCCGGTTTGCCGATTTGGCCAAACAGCAACTGCAAATTGACAAACTCTTCAATGATGGCAACCGAATGTTTATGCTGAGTAATTCCCATTGCCCAGGTCACAATCCGCCGTTCCGCATGAAGATAAATATCGGCGGCTTGGATGATTTCATCCTGAGTCAGACCCGATTGCTGAATAATCGCCGACCAAGGGGTGGCTTCAACCTGTTCGAGGTATGCAGATAATCCTTGTGTATGCTGTTCGATAAACACTAAATCAAAAACCGATTCACCACGTTGTACGGCTGCCTGATGATACCCCAGCAGCACTTTGACGATACCGCGAACGGCAGCCATGTCGCCACCCAACTTCGGCATGAAATAGTGGCTGGTGGTCGGTGTCGAACTATTACTGATCATTTCGAGCGAATGTTGCGGATTGGTAAAACGCTCTAACCCGCGCTCTTTCAGATTGTTGAAAGCAACAACTCTGGCACCCCGTCGGTAAGCATCACTCAATGTTTCGAGCATTCGAGGATGGTTCGTGCCTGGGTTTTGTCCGAATAAGAAAATTGCATCCGCTTTTTCAAAGTCATCAATTGTCACCGTGCCTTTACCGATACCAATACTTTTCCCCAGCGCATAGCTGGTCGCTTCATGACACATATTGGAACAATCAGGAAAGTTATTCGTACCAAAGCGGCGGACCAATAGCTGGTAAACAAAAGCAGCCTCATTACTGGTCCGTCCTGATGTATAAAATTCAGCCTGATTGGGATCATCAAGTAAATTCAGATAACTGGCGATCATCTCGTAGGCATCGTCCCAACTAATCGGCTCGTAGTGATCCGTTTCTGGATTATAACTCATCGGCTCATTGAGGCGCCCCTGATATTCGAGAAAATAGTCCGTCTGTTTGTTCAACCATTCTACAGAATATTGTGTAAAAAATTCCCGGCCGACCCGACGAGATGTCGCTTCCCAGTTGACGGCTTTTGCACCGTTTTCACAGAAACGAAAACGTCCCGGAACACCTTTCTCTCCCCAAGCACACCCCGGACAGTCAAACCCGTGATCTTGGTTGGTACGCAGTAGATTGGATATATTTTTTGCAACATTCCCACTTTTGAACAAATGCTGAGTCGTCGCTTTTAAAGCCGCCCACCCACCGGCAGAACCTGAATATTTTTTATAACTCATTTGCTTCTCTTCTTATTCTTGATGTTCAGAAAACATCCGCCAACGCAATGCCATCATACAATCATGCATCCGTATCCGGTCAGTCAATCAGGCTTCTCTCCCATCACATTTCCCATCATATCAATAGTCGATAAAGACGAGAGCGATAGAAATATATCTTCTCTTATTAACGAACCAACGAACACGCATCGAGAATATCTAAATGATAACAGTCTCAAAAACCGACAAATGACTAAAAACGACAAATGTCAGCTTAGTTTCACCGAAAATAACGCAGGTATTTGTTAGGAAGCCAAATTCATGTTGAAAAGAAAGAAACCTGATTTGAATACACCAAAAATACTCCTTAGCAATGACCAGGGTCAATAAAAAGCAGTTCATCACTGCCTTTCCTCAAATACTCGTTTTGCTGCATTTAATGCTAGTTGTTGAGTATTGGCTAACGTTTTATGCGATTTCGCCACAAGGTTACTAATAAAACCAAAAATAGAATCATATTTTCCATAAATGGGATACACAACTAAGCATCAATTCCCGGTTGTTGCTTTCAACGTTAAATTAATATAAGCATTAAAATGCATATTAATATTTCTATTTGCGAACAGAAAATTCAGATGACCCATCCGTATAATCATGTCATTTTATTTACATCTGTGAGGTAAAATGTTGCAGGTACTTTCTTAGAAGTATGCGATTACCCATAGTGAGAGATGATGAACTTCAAAAAAGGTGGAACCATAATTTTATGACGAAGATTTATGCTATATGTGGCTTTATTGGCTCAGGGAAGACAACATACGCGAAAGCTCTGGCGGAAAAATGTGGAGCGTTTCGCTTTTCTATGGATGAATGGATGATCCCGCTGTATGGCGAACATATGGAACGGGATGTATTTGACCATCGCCTGTCAACGCTAAAAGGGCTATTCGAAGATGCAGCATTACAGCTTTTCTCTCTGGATACCCCCGTCATTTTCGACTTTGGGCTTTGGACCGGCGCTAAACGTCAAGCTTTTAGGGACTGGGCATCTGATATTGGCGTGGATCATGAAATTCACTACTTGGATGTTAGCTTTGATATCTGCAAACAGCGGGCACTTGCTCGCAATTCAGAGCGCGAAAGAAAGTCTTACGCAATGACACCGGAAATGTTGGATTTATTCTGGTCCAAGTTTGAAGTGCCACATCCAGATGAAAATGTGATTTGGGTGCAAACAACAATGTAACGAACCTTCCTGACTTCTTTCTCACTCCCGATCAATCGATCATCATCAGCCGATGGGCATATCAAATGTATTGATGACATCCGCTCATCATCAATACATTTGCCTATTCGAGGACATATGTAATGCCTAGCAGCAAGCGCATGACATGCTCCGCATTTTTATCGATTACTCATAACATTTGGTTGATAAACCAGACAACTATCGTCATTTTGTTCTGAACCATACCTGTGGCGTGAAGCCCTCGAGAACATTGTCCATAAAGTTGGACATCAATAAATATAATTAGGCCATGGATATTTACCGAGATCATTTACCAATTGTCGCCCTTCCACACAATGATTCAACCAAACCAGCATCGTGCGTTGATTTATTGCTAAGCATGAATAGATCCATAAGAGAGGAGTTGAATACTAAAATAGCGCAAATGCCACCCGCACATAAACAATCAAAACAATTTATTAGCGCGGTGCATTAATACTATACAAAGCATTTAAGAAGATGTGGCACACGTAAAAATCCCATCTGCGTTAGGATTGATAGCACTTTGCAAACGTTTGTACTCTGTTGTACCAGCACCTTTAATATGTTCAGGCTGTAAGGGAAGTTATGTTTCAAAAATTAAGTATGATTCTATTGTCTGCACTGATCACTGCATGTTCCGGTGGAACAGTTGGTGGATTATTACCCGCCCCCAAAATATTGCATGGGAAATTAGAGGGCTTAACGTATACCTCACCGCAAGGTGACTTAACAATCACAGCCCCCGCTACAGAAGATCATGGGGAATGGACCTACACGCAAATAAAAGAACATTCTGAAAATACACCTGACCAAATTGATACTTTCGTCGGATTTAAAACACCTTATGACAGTCACTTTTACTCTGCTGAAGTAGTAAGTTATAAGCACCTTCCCCCTCTCACTGACAAGCAGTTTTTGCGATTTAAAAATGACAATTTAAAGCGCATGATAAATGCGACAGAAGAACGTTGGGGAAGCAAAGTTGAGCGACTCAATGAAACCCGGATTCATTGCGCAAACAATCAATCTTTTACCTATACGATATTGAAACAAAAAATCACATCTTACGAACTCAATTTTGTAAAATACTATTTAATTTCTCAATCTTATCAGGGAAATAGCGTCGCAGTTGTTACCAGTGAACTCAATTTTGATTTAAGAAATGAACGTACGCCTGAAGCCGATATAAAAAATGCAAAATATACCAAGCATCGGGCATTCACCTGTTCTTTAAAATACGTTACCTCTGCTCACTAAAAGCCATCCAAAAATGCCGCTTGTACTGATGCAGATGCATAAAGCGGCAACTTCCTCTCTCACCGAATAGATAAAGCTCTCATCAAGCCCAAGTTCGTGCTAGAATCGCGCGTTTTGTTCATTCAGCTGCACCAAAATCACCAGAGGTCACTATGTCATTCGCGAAACTCGGACTCAGCACGCCCCTCATTCAAGCGATTAGTGAGCTTGGGTATCATCAACCGACGACGATCCAGAGTCAGGCTATCCCTGTGATTCTACAGGAAAATGACCTCATTGCTGCGGCGCAAACCGGTACCGGTAAAACAGCAGGGTTTGTCCTCCCGATATTGAACAAACTCGCCCAAGGACAAACACAGCGTAAAAAACGCATTCGGGCTTTGATTTTGGTCCCGACTCGTGAATTAGCAATGCAGGTCGCGGAGAAAATCACCCAATATGGCAAATATCTCTCCCTGACATCACTTGCAGTTTATGGCGGTGTTGATGAGAAACCACAAAAACAACACCTGATTGAAGGCGTTGATGTGCTCGTCGCAACACCGGGACGGCTCCTCGATCTGTATCATCAACGGGCAGTGTACTTCGAAGAAGTCGAAGTGTTAGTCCTCGATGAAGCAGACCGAATGCTGGATATGGGATTTATCGATGACCTGAATAAAATTCTTGATCGATTGCCAGAAAATATTCAACACTTATTATTCTCTGCGACATTATCTAACAAAGTCCGCGATCTCGCCAAAACGGCCGTCCATCATCCGCACGAAATTACCATTGCAGCAAATCAGGCTTCCAAACCCAATATCGAACAGTGGCTGATCACCGTTGATAAAGACAAAAAATCAGCGCTGCTGGCTCATCTGATCCAAGAAAATCAATGGGGTCAAGCACTGATCTTTATTGAAACCAAACATGGTGCCGCCAAACTGGTGGCTCAACTGGAAAAACGAGGCATTCAGGCCGAAGCCTTTCATAGCGGTCGTAGTCAGGACATCCGAGCCAAGTTGCTGGAAAATTTTAAAAACGGCCAAATCAAATATATGGTGGCAACCGGTGTAGCAGCACGAGGCATCGATATTGATTCACTGCAACGTGTCATCAACTATGATCTGCCTTTCCCTGCGGATGAATATGTTCACCGTATCGGCCGGACCGGAAGAGCCAATGCATCCGGTGAAGCGATTTCTTTTGTTTCTAAAGACAATTTTAAAAATTTGTGCATGATTGAAAGCCGTCTCGGTCACCTAATCGAGCGCAGAGACGTTACCGGATTCGAACCGAAAAAACCGGTCCCCATCTCCATTCTGAACTATGTGCCTAAACATAAACGGACGGATCCTTAAACAGCGCAACTGATATTTAGTTCGACGTCCCAACCAACCGTACCATTAACCATCAGCGACCTAGTTTCAACTTATATGAGGAATGCCCTGTGAGCCAATTACCTTTTTCTTCTCTGCCTTTATCTCCGGAACTGTTGCAGAGCCTTGACACCCTTGGCTATACACATATGACGCCGATTCAAGCGCAAAGTCTGCCTTTTCTGCTTCAGGGAAAAGATATTATCGGACAGGGGAAAACCGGATCGGGTAAAACCGCAGCATTTGGCCTCAGCTTATTACATCATCTGAATGTGAACCGCTTTCGCGTACAGTCGCTGGTCCTGTGCCCTACTCGCGAGTTGGCGGATCAAGTGGCCAATGAAATCCGTTCACTGGCAAAAACCATACACAATATTAAAGTGCTGACACTCTGCGGTGGCATGCCGATGGGGCCACAAATCGGCTCTCTCGCTCACGGCGCGCATATTTTGGTTGGCACTCCCGGACGGATTCTTGATCATTTACAGAAAGGTCGCATTAACTTATCAGAATTAAATACCTTGGTCTTGGACGAAGCAGACCGGATGCTAGAAATGGGCTTCCAAGACGCGTTGGATGCCATTATTGACCACGTGCCGTCTCAACGACAAACATTGTTGTTCAGTGCCACGTTTCCGGCGCAGATTCAGTCGATAGCACAACGGATTATGCAGGATCCAGAGTGGATCAAAGTCGAATCTACCCATGATGACACCTCCATTCATCAGGTGTTCCATCAAGTCGGCGGGGATGATGATCGCTTACTGGCCCTGAAAAAACTGCTACTTGCTCATCAGCCGGAATCGACGGTTATTTTCTGCAATACCAAACGTGAGGTTCAAGAAGTCGCGGATACCCTCTACCATGACGGGTTCAGTGTCATCGATTTACATGGTGATCTGGAACAGCGGGAGCGTAATCAATCACTCGTTCAGTTTGCCAATAAAAGTGTGTCGATTCTCATTGCAACCGACGTCGCAGCGCGTGGTCTGGACGTTGACCAGCTCGATATGGTCATTAACTACCGTCTGTCACGCGATCCTGAAGTCCATGTTCACCGAATCGGGCGGACAGGCAGAGCGGGCAGCAAAGGTATGGCATGTAGTTTATTTAGCGCCAACGAAGGCATTCGGGTTGCTCAAATCGATGAGTACATGAACACACCGATTGATCCGGTTGCGCTACCGACTGACGACGTACTCAGCCGCTCACCATTTCAACCCCAGATGGTTACGATTGAGATTTCCGGTGGCAAGAAACAGAAAGTCCGTGCCGGCGATATTCTCGGAGCCCTCACCGGTCAGCAAGGCATCGAAGGGAAACAAGTCGGGAAAATTAATCTGTTCGATATGCGGGCTTATGTGGCTGTACACAAAAGTGTCGGCAAAAAAGCAGTGAAAAAATTAGAAAATGGCAAAATTAAAGGGCGTTCTTTCAGAGCACGAATCATCAAGTGAGGATATATCACCATACCATTGAGGTAATATTTATCTGGTAAATTCATCTCAATGAATTTATTTTCCTCTGGAATCATATGAAAAATATCCCGGCATTGGATTGATACCGGGATATTAAGAGAATGATCATCCAATTAATATGGGGACAAAAAATTCGTAATTGGGATCATTCAGAAATTTGAAACTCAATGATATGACACATGTGTCCAGCGGGTGTATCTACCCCTTGAGTAACAACCTTGACGGTTTTCTTCGCCACATATGCTGCCATTAAAGCGGACATCATCCCTTTACTCCCCGGATCATTTTCATTGATATATGACCAAGACGGATTTTTAGGGCCATTGTGACAATGCCATGCACCGGGATTATTTGAAATCACCCGAAAGTGAAAATTCGTCGGTCCCGACATAAAAATAGCACTAATCTTGAATGCTCCCGGATATTCTGCAGCTTGAATGACTCCACTCAAAGTAATTCCCATCACAATTAAAATTCGAAAAATATTCTTCATTGATATTCCTAGTTAATATTAAAAATAATAATAACACCTGAGTCCTGAAATAAAATTATTGGGTGTCATCATAAGAGTCAGAAATTGTATCAGTCTAGTAAAATGTTTCAACGATTCTGATATTTAGATTAAAGAATTGAGTGTATTTTTATAATTCTGCTGAAGAAAACACTAAAGCGTCTGTCCTCATAGCATATCTGTTCTCATAGCAATCATCCTTACAACAATTCAATATGTCGCTACGATTGTGCTAAAGCGTCTATGCCTTTATTCCAACAACTTTCCATCACTGTTATGAATACCCGAAGAGCCCGCTAACGTGTCTGTCCTCATAACTTCCATAACTTTTGTTCTCATAACTTTGTTGGACACAACAGGCGCTTTATGAGTAAAGTAATTGATAACCAAAGCCTAACCAATACCCGACTATTTCACTAAGTTAAATATGGTACACTTACACTAATGCAAACTTCCCACCGTAATATTACGTTAGGCAAACCCAGTTTATAATCAAATAGCAAAAATCCAGAGGTACTTATGAAAACGTCCAACCCACGACTGACGTTGCGTGTGATTGAAAAGAGCGACTACGATGAGCTCGCAGAACTCATGGATCTCGTCTTTCCCGACGTAGGTGGGGCATGGCCAAAAATGACCATCATGGATCTGATTCGCCAATTTCCAGATGGACAGATCTGTATTGAAGACAACGGAAAAATTGTTGCCGCAGCGCTCACGATCAAAGTTGATTACAACCGTTACTCACTGCCCCATGTTTACACCGACATTGTTGATGAAAAAAATGTCATTCAGCATAACCCACATGGTGATGCAATGTATGGGCTCGATGTCTTCGTTCACCCTGACTATCGCGGTATGCGTTTAGGCCGCCGTTTATATCATGCGCGCAAAGAACTGTGTCAAAGTGAAAATCTGAAAGCCATTCTGACTGGTGGCCGGATCACGGGCTACCACAAACTTTCTGATGAACTCAAAGTCGCTGAATACATTGAACAGGTTAAGCGTAAAACGATTCATGACCCAATTCTCTCTTTCCAGCTTGCCAATGACTTTGATGTCAAACGGATTATGCGCCACTATCTGCCTGAAGATGATAAGTCTCAGGGCTACGCGACTCTCCTTGAGTGGGATAACTTCTTTTATGAAGAAGACCAATCATCCATCCATGAGATTGATAAAACGCTGGTTCGTATTGGCATCGTGCAATGGCAAATGCGTCAAGTCACAAGTCTGGAGGATTTACTTGAGCAATCAGAGTTCTTCATTAGCTCATTATCGAACTATAAAGCCGACTTTGCGCTCTTCCCTGAGTTTTTCAATGCACCACTCATGGGGCTTCAGCAAGATCAAACCTCAGTCGAAGCGATTCGCTATCTTGCATCCTTTAGTCGCGCGATTAAACAGCGCTTTTCTGAGCTTGCTATCACATACAACATCAATATTATCGCCGGAAGTATGCCTGAAGAACGGGATGGCAAGTTGTACAATGTCTCTTATCTGCTTCAACGAGATGGCATGATTGATGAGCAGTTGAAGATCCATATTACACCACACGAACAACGCGACTGGGTCATTGATGGTGGTAATGAAATAAGGGTATTCGAAACCGATGCGGGACGGATTGGTATCCTCATCTGTTACGATAGTGAGTTTCCTGAGCTTGGCCGAATGATGGCAGAAAAGGATGTACAAATCATGTTTGTGCCGTTTTGGACCGACACCAAAAATGGCTATCAACGCGTCCGTCTCTGTTCACAAGCAAGAGCCATTGAAAATGAGTGTTATGTCGCAATTGGAGGCAGTGTTGGTAACTTACCACGTGTGGACAATGTCGATATTCAATACGCACAATCTGCGGTATTTTCACCATCCGATATCTTCTTCCCACACGATGCAACAATCACCGAAGCAAGTCCGAACACAGAGATGATCATCTTCGCCGATGTTGATCTAGATAAATTGAAGCAACTGAATACCGAAGGATCCGTGACGAACTTACGTCACCGCCGTCTCGATGTTTACGGTGGCTTTACTCAACCCAAACTAGGCAAATAATCAGAAAAAAGGAGGGGTAACCCGATAACCCTCCTTTCTTTTCCCACCGACTTAAAGTGTCTGTCCTTATAACTCAATAACCCTGTTCATCCCCGTGTGTACGGGGAACACTGGAAGCAAGTCGCGGAAGAGGCGAGACAGCGCGGTTCATCCCCGTGTGTACGGGGAACACGGTGAGTTGCTAAATGGCTTATTGGGTACATTCGGTTCATCCCCGTGTGTACGGGGAACACTCTAGTTGTAGTGAATTGATTTATAAATATAAATTTCTACATTTACAATCTACCAACATTTTTTGTCTGTTTTAACGTTCATCGATCCAACCGAAAATGGTAAAACTATCGAGGACTTGGACGCTATAGTGTCTGTCCTTATAACTTAGTGTCTGCCCTTATAGCTCACTTTCTAGCGGCTTGAATTTCACAAGTCTCAACCCCTCAAAATCAATCGGCTCTCGACGGTTTTCTCCATACGTCTGAAAGTCAAAACCAGATTCAGTATTGGTGGCCCATGCCATCACCACATTGCCCTCTTCAGCAAGTTGAATCACTTGCTCCCAAATCATCTCGCGTATTCTTCTAGAAACATCACCGACATACACACCAGCTCGCACTTCCAACAACCACACGGCCAATCGGCCACGTAAGCGTGGCGGGACAGCCTCCGTGACAACAACCAACATACTCACGACTATTTACTCCTGTGTCCGGCATCACCGTAAGACTCCGGTTCAGGAATTGCAGGTGGTTGGGCATCTTCCGGTGGCATTGGTGGTTCAATTTCTCCAGCAGCCAATACATCTTCAATCAGTGGAATCAGTTTTTTGAGGGTCTGATTTTTTCGAAAGGCTTCTCGACATTCCTGTCGTACTTTTCTATCGGGTTCAAGCGGCCGATACGAAGCGACCTTAAACGCGACAGGAACAACGGTATCAAATTTAATAATGTCAGCGATGTCATACACAAACGATAAAGGCTTACCGGTATGTAAAAAACCAATGGCAGGGGCATACCCAGCCGCCAAAATTGCGGCTTCAGTCACCCCATACAAACAAGCCGTTGCCGCACTGATACATTGATTGGTGATATCTCCTTTTTGCCAATCTTTGGGGTCATAGCGGCGTCCTTGCCAATCAACCCCATACTGTTTAGCGAGTATCTCGTAGGTTTTACGTACCCGAGCCCCTTCGATTCCCCGCAACTGGTCGACACTCCGACGCTCTGGCGGGGGCTCTTTAAAGCGAAGCTCGAACATCTTACGCACCACTTTTAAGCGTAGTGTTTCATCCAGTGCTAACTTTGCCTGATAAAGCAGACGGTCTGATCGCGCGCCACCCGGTTGGCCGACGGAGTAAAGACGAACCCCGGCTTCACCAACCCAAATCAATAGTGTGCCCGTGGTTGAAGCTAATTTTACCGCAGCATGACTAATCCGCGTACCGGGTTCGAGCAGAATACAAGCCAATGAACCGACCGGAATATGCATCCGTTCCCCATTGACTTCATCAATGACGACAAACGCCCCGTCACGAACATCGATTCTCCCCATCGCGATAAAAATCATCGAATTACGTTCTTTCATCGGGATCGGTTTAAGGGGAATAAATGACATTAGGTCCTCCTGATCAACATCAGACCACATCCCATAGCTTTCTCCCTGCCAAATCCCTCTGCATACTGGCTTAAGAATCGCTCTGGATCGGTTACACTCAGGATCCCCTGAACATCAACACTCGAAAAACGAACATGATGTTCATGCTTCTCCCGACGTTTTTTCTTATAGCTACGATGCTGCGTATAACGCTGAATATCAGGTACGGTGACCAGCTCAATCCCCCATCTGGTTAAGCGCGTTTCATTCCCTAACCATTGATGAATTGCCTCATCCATCTGCTGTTTCAGCACTGGTGGTGGCAATTTCTCACCTTGGAGCTGATGCTTGGTGTGCATCACAACATCATGACGATGTTGGTGCCCATCCTTGGTGATACAAATCGTTGGATTGACACGTAATTGGTAAGCGAGTTGCTGCCCAACCTGAAGCTGTGGTGCAAAAATTTTACTCTCGACCCGACAGTTACGACTGTATGGATCCGGCTGTGTTTTCGAGAGCGTGTAAAATAACGGCAGTTGATGAGAATTGACTTCCTGACGGTAGATAAACTGACGTTTTTCATCACGATGGAAAAGCTCACGCCATAAAAGCTGATGTGATGCGTATGCATCGTTATGGTCAAGTTCGAGGAGTATCTTGGCTAAATTGGCAGAAGGGCTCAGCGTGATTTTTGATAAATACAGTTGCATGTTTATGCCCTCTGATCTGCCGGAGCTGATGCTCCACTGTCTTTCTCTGCACCAGATTCAGCCACGGATAGCTGATACATCGTGCGTGACTGAAACTGCCAACGAGCCCGGTTTTCCGGTTCATCCCACGGAAACGTAGTCAAAACTGTCTCAGAGTGATCCGGTGCAATCGCTTGAGGGTTACTTTCCCAAAAGTAAGTGATCCACCCATCGTGTCGCAGCAAAAAATCATCCCCCTTTTGACTCCAACTGAGTGTATGAAATTCAGTGTCCAAGGCAGTCCTCAGAGAACAATCAGTAACAATTCGTGGTGATAAAGGCACGGCTGGTGGGCAGGACTTTCGGCCTAAATAGAGCGGGAAAACAGGGGTTTTCAAAGCTGAATTTAGTTCAGCAAGGGTATAATTTGACTGAGGCGTCAAAGTCACCGCAACCGTCCACATCCCGTCACATCGATAATCTCGGCTGGAAAGTACCGTATTCAGATGTGATTCAGACAATTCGCTCTTGCGTGTCCGGTGTGTAAACTTCCGATCCGCTGACGGAATTTGGGTGGTGTGATAATCACGAATCAGCCTTCCCGGTACCAACTGCTTTACCGCTATCTCGACACTCTGTTGCAAAGCGTGTAGCTGAGCTTCATCATCCCGTCGGATCCCCAATGCCGCACCCAACAACCCCAGAATCGCCGAACGGGATGGAGCAACAGCCGTCTGTCTATCCCCACCGACCGCTGGTAATCCCCAGCTAACCATCGGGCCATAAAGACGAAATACGAGATAAGATCTCATCATCTCTCCTTATTCAGCGACAAATTGCTGAAGTTGTGTCAGAGAACCTTCTCCGGTAAATGCATTGATCTGATAACGACTGTCGGCACAGTCACCGTAAATGGCGTCGAAGTTCTTAGCTTGTGTTTCCAGCGCATTCACTGCGGCTTCTCCCATATCGACATCCGCAACTGGCTTGAGGAAGGCGACAGAAAGCGAGCGTGGCTGCTGATTGCCTTTTTCTGCCATAACAAAACTCGCATAAGCACGTGAACCAAAACTGTTCTGTTTACCACTCGGTGACACTTTCACCACGGCTTCAGTGAGCGCCTGAATAGCCTGATTTGCCAACGCCTCATCGCCTTGTAAACTTTCGATCAATTGTGTTTTGTTAATGCAGATGTAGCTATAGAATAGTGCAGCAGCAAAGCCAGCTTCTCCAATATGGGCAGAACCGCTGTCGGTTTTTCCGTCATTTAAATCATCAACCGCTGTAAAATAGTCATCTTCTACCGTCACCGAATGCACACTAATCGCATGGGCGACCTGACATGCCGCTTCCACATTAAATTCAGGAGCAGACGCTAACATCCGACCGAATAACGCAATATCAACGCTAGTTTGTTTGTTTTTGAGCGCTTTGAGCTCTTCAGCACTTGGGGCGCGATCTTCTGCTGCAAGCACAGCAACCAGCGAGAGTGCGGCATCTTGCTCTGCCGGGCTGATATGGGCCAACTGTTCGATTTCGAGCGAATCTTTTTTAAGCTTACCATATTGACCCGACATGTCCGCAGCCCATTTTTGTGCTGATTTTTCTTTCACGCCCGCTTCAATGAGCGCCTCAAATAAGCTCAAACCAAATCGTTTCGTCCGAATGCCCAAATGTCCGGCCATCGACTCTTCAAATAGATCAGAGGTTCGCCAATGGCGTTTTAAACTTTGAGAGCTCACTCGAAGACGCTCGGTTCCGCCCATGATCGCAGTTTTTGGCCGCCCTAAATCATCACGATTTAAGTTTGAAGGGGCATAAGATGT
Organism: Vibrio spartinae; assembly: GCF_024347135.1. Taxonomy (NCBI): domain Bacteria; kingdom Pseudomonadati; phylum Pseudomonadota; class Gammaproteobacteria; order Vibrionales; family Vibrionaceae; genus Vibrio; species Vibrio spartinae. Next base: position 687,722 of record NZ_AP024908.1, read on the forward strand.
TAACAGATGAAGCTGAATAAACTGACTCATTGTTGGTAATCCTTCATTGATAAATAAGGTTCACAGCACGAGATTCGTGCAAAACATTGAAACGTGATATGACGTGTCGGTTCACAAAGGTTTTCGCTAGTGTCCGGCAGCGCGGTAATAATCCATGGCCCATTGCACAGCAATACGTTTATCGGCTTTGTTAGGACGCATACTGTGATGTTCGAAAAACCATTGCTCAATATCTTGAGCCAGTGCCAATGAGGAGACTTGGCCTTTGACTTGTTGCAATATCCGACGTAACCGACGCAGAAACTCATCTGGCGTTTTGGCCGCTTGAAGTTGAGCAAAACGCATTTCACTGACCGCTGATTTATCATTGTCCCCTTTTTTTCCTGCAGCACGCGCGAATAAGGTTTTATATTCAGCCGGAATATAAACCAGTGCCGCTGCGATTGTGGCCCAGCATTCGATATCCTGTGGTTTAGCTTGCTCAGTCAATGCTTCAGGGAGTGCCATCCATAACAAACGAAATCCTTCCGTCATCATGGCACTATCAACCGAATCACACCGTTTTAAACGAGCCTTCGCACCACTCGGAGCCGGATAACCATCCATTTTTTTCAGTTCATCTTTCGATAACACCATGCTTTGCCACCAACGCTGTAAGGTCTGTCTGACTGCGCTATGATGACGGATGGAGAAAGACGTGGGCTTACTCTGTTCCATTACACCGCATCCTGTATTGTTGTCACTCGATAATCATTGATAAACCGCCGGACTGGATTCTTATCTTTACTGCTATAGAGCCAGCCTAGCAGCATCCGACGCGCTTTAATCCGTTTTGCCATATCACGCTGGTTCACAAGTTCAGCGGACAATGCATATTCATCGAACAGCGCCAGACAGCCACGCTTAAGTTGCTCGAACCACTGCTGTGCCTGCTCGGGAGTAAGTTGGTCCCCTGCTTGTGCCTGAGCAACCATCTGTTCAACAGCGATAAAAAAGCTATTTTCGCTACGCTGCCAGAAAGCAAGATCAATAAAAGAGGTATCCCCTTTGATATCTCCCGGTCGTTCGAACCATGCCTGTTTGATTTGAGTCCGGGTATGCCATAATGCTTCATTCGCAAGACTTTGTAAGCGTTGAACTTCACTGGCGATTTCGTCTTGTATGTCGTGTTCAATCTCAAACAGAGGCAGAGCGACTGAATACCAACCCCGGGCTTTCATATTGTCCATGTCATAACCGAACACCCACAAACGGGGCAGTTCATTCAGTTTCGCTTTTCGAGCAATAGACTGATAATGCGTCACGACTGAAGCGCATCGGATCCCCTGCGCTGAACTATTAAATGTAAGCACATCCCAAATTTTATAGTTGATCCCACCCGGCTGCCCTTTCATAGAAAGATGTTCTTCATCCGGTTTTTTCGGATCCCATTTATAAGGCGTGAGCGGATGATCCCAGCTCCCGCTGTAGTTGCCGCCATAATTTTTTGTCCGGTACTGACTTATCGATAATGGGGTTTCTCTGCCACTGATCTGGCATTGGCATGTCACTGTATCAACGAGTAAGCGGATACGACGCGGCATCGCCCAGAACATGTGCAGAGGATGGACATCCCTCGGATAGATTGCGCTATCTTTTTTCTGGCTTTCCCGGGTTGGTGCGAGCCAAGGAAAGAGGCAACCATCATTAAAATCTGGCTCATCATAGCGCCACGCTTCTCGGTTGATCACATTCAACCATAACTTTTGCCATAACGTACTGTCACTGTTTGCAGGTAACACTAATGTGGTCAGCGGCCCACCGCCTCGAAGACCAACCCGATGCCCGACCCCACCAGCAGGTGCATTGATCTGCATGGTAAATAAGGCTAATGCAGCCATCTCCAATGACATCACGTCACCAATACCACGTTTAATAAAATGATCAGTGTTGTGCCGTATCCCATTCGCTCCCGGGGCTTCAATCAACAAAGCAGACACAGGCGTCGGCTTCTGGTCTTCTAACGGGTCAAGGTCTTGCATAAATAACGGACCATCACCAAGCAAATTAAATGCGTGAGCGGCCCCCTCAAAAGCGGTCTGTAGCTGGGTGATTTGTGGCGATTGCTGAAAGCGCGCCCGCCACTGAGCAGCATCTTGTGGTGCAAACACCGTTTGGAGAACGCCAATCGTAAATTGATAAGCAGCCCCCTGAAAATCAGCCCGTGGCAGCGCAAAGTCCACAATATCTGGATCAACAATGTTGGCCAGGGCTAATACTTTCTCGGTGCCATCCCGCATTCGAAATGGCAACCAAGGTTGTTGTAACAAGTTCATCGCACCTCCTGTTTTTGCTGCGCACAAAAACCTGCAGTTTCATCATAAGTAAACAATGGATCCGTTTCTGGCATCCAGAGTTGTAGATACTTGGTCGTCGGATATGCGCGATGGACGGCATCAGTCTGCACCTCACTGAGCATCACTAAATGATCAGCAAACTTTTTTTTACCAACTTTGACCGTACTCAAAGCGATAGCAAATTGCGCATCATCGACCCACGGAACAAATTGACCATTTTCAGTCTGTTTCAGTAAAAGAACACTGACCATTTCAACATCACTATAACGGGTGCCAATTTCCTGATGATCTTCTGTCCAGTATTGTGAACTATTCGTATGATAGCCGTAGCGGAAATCAATCAACTGAGACCATGCCCGATTGGCTTTAGCGCACTCATCTCCCATCAGAGCCTCTTCTTGACTTTGCAGACTCGTGGGAATGCTTTCTGTTGCGGTATCACCATAGACCGCTTCAATCAATTGACGAGCCTGTTCAGGCATTCGAATCGCTTCGAGCTGGCGTAAAATACGCTGACCGAGCCATAAACGTCCCGGAGAACGGTAAACAAATTCTGTATTGCGGAAATTTCGGCTCAACCAGTCTTTGGCAGGCTCATCTTCCCACTCTGGCGCATGTACATATAAAATAGGGGCCGAACGTTGATCGCGCCCCTGAGCCATATAACAGCCACTCTCATTCCGAGTGTGACGGTGTAACCGACCAGCACGCTGAATCAGATCATCAATCGGACATAAATCAGAAATCATCACATCGGCATCAGCATCTAAACTTTCCTGAAAGACCTGAGTCGCAATCAAGACTTTACCCTGTCGATGTAACCCTGTACTTTTCTTACCGAACCATTGCAATACTTGTGTTTCTATCCGACGACGATCATTGAGAATGAAACGGCTATGGAACAACAAACAGTCATCCGGCCTCGCCAGTATCGTATTGAGCAACCGATAACCAGCCAATGCATCATCAACCGAGTTTCTCACCCATACCACACATTGTCCCTGTTCCACAGCAGACACGATCCGCTCAATACACACTTGCTCATGATGAACAAAATCAACCTGAACCGCTCGACTGACATCTGCACGACTGGCTAAAGGTTGCTCTCTGACTGGTGTCGGATTGCCATAGATAAGCTGGGTTGCTAAAGGAAAGTGTGTTTGTTTCAGAAGTAAATGTGGGCCGGATTCGGTATTCAGCCAGATATCAGCCAAACGCTGACGCTGTTTCAGGGAGAGTGTTGCCGTCAGTAAAATCGCTGATCCGCCTTGATGTAAATGCAACCGAAGCAGAGCCTCAAGTAACTCAAACATATAGTCATCTGCTGTATGTATTTCATCAAAAATCAGTACTTTTCGATGCAAACCCAATAAACGGAGTGACTGGTGACGACGCGGTAACACTGCCAATAGTGCCTGATCGATGGTTCCTACACCAACGGGGGCCAGTAATGCTTTTTTACGTGAATCCGCCAACCATTGACTACACTGAGCCGTTGCACTCCGGTCCATCTCCGCATAATTCGTATCTCTCGGGCCTGATTCCAGTGTTGCTTGTTGGAACCGTTCATTCATCTCCCGGGCGGCATGTGCCAAAACAATACTGGGAATATTGTCCTGATCCGCAACGAACATCTGTTGGTAGTAATCTGCGATTCTGTCGAACATCGCATTTGAAGTTGCCATAGTCGGCAGACCAAAATAAAAGCCATCAGCCGCATTCGCAGACATTAAGCGATGTGTCAGCACTAAAGCGGCTTCTGTTTTACCGGATCCGGTCACATCTTCCAACACAAATAACTGCGGGGCATCATCGAGAGGAACCTCTTCAGCCCATTGTTGTAATGGTGTCGGCTGAAAATGAAAATGAGCCTCTACAGACTGAAACGGTGCAGGCCGACTATTCTGCGATAAACCAAACATCTTGAGAGCCTCAGTTGCAGCCACTTGTGCCTCATGCCAATAGTCACAAAGAGGTTTCGGCTGACACTGATACTGAAAGTACACTTGATTCGAGCCAATCCAATCCGCCAACACAGCGATGCCAGCAAGCTGCCAACTCACCTGTGCCAGACGACTGCCCCATGCTTGATCGATCAACCTTTCCAACGGTATATCCGGCTGTATCAGATGATAAGCGTCATGAACAAAATGGCCAGCAGCATCAAGGTTATGCGGTTCAGTAAACTTTTTCATTGTCACCATTGCTGCATTTTCAACGGGTTGACCGTGATGACCGAAGACACAATGAAGCATCATCAACAGAGTTTGATCGAGCTGGTCTTGTTCGTTTTCACAATATTGGGTCAAATCGGAAAGCTCTGAATAGAACGAATCTTTCAATACTTCCCAAAAAAATAGCCCTAATCGATCATGTCGATACATGCTGCCATCATATGTCCGACGGCAATTTGGTAACCACAAAGCCTCCGGAGGCTGATATAACGCCTGAAAAGCTGAGGAAAATTTGCCTAGATCATGCAGAGCAAGCGCAAAAGTAAACAGACGATTAAGCTGACTAGGAGTGATATTTAGAAAAGCAGCCAGCTCGCAGGTTAATGGTTTTTCAGGATGTAAGAATTGCTGCCCGACCGCTGCGACATCAAGGCTGTGATAGGGTAGAAGATGATAGTCATCACCACCATGCTGTGGTGCTTGATGTGCCTTGCCCCAGTATAAGAAGTAGGCTGGTTCTTCCACGAGATGTTAATCCCATAAATAAATTTGGTTTCATCAAGTTAGCACACCGATTCGTCTATACGGGGGAAATGTTGCAGACCAAGAAGGCACTCAAATTTATTTACAAAATTAATGACAAATCCATTACTAACGATGGGGTATACCAAAATGCTCACATTGATTAATGCACGATCCCCGTGCATACGGGGAACACGGAGCTAACCATCAACCTAATGATGGAAATATCGGTTCATCCCCGTGCATACGGGGAACACACAACTGCTACATCGGGTATGGATTGGATGGGCGGTTCATCCCCGTGCATACGGGGAACACTAAATTATAAAAAGCGCGGTAAACGCTCGTCCCGGTTCATCCCCGTGCATACGGGGAACACCCATTGATGATCGATACCCGCGTGCATAATCTCGGTTCATCCCCGTGCATACGGGGAACACTATGGATGCCTATTTAGGTGTTCCTAATAAGCCGGTTCATCCCCGTGCATACGGGGAACACCGAATCCATGACTGACTGAATGGCTTCAATTTCGGTTCATCCCCGTGCATACGGGGAACACTCTAATTGTAGTCATTTGATTTATAAATACAAATTTCAGCATTAACAATCTACCAACATTTTTCGCCAGTTTCGAGGTAAATCGATGAGACCGGAGATAAAGAAACTATCGTGGGTTGGGTACGCTCAAAATTTGGTTTTGCCAATGTTTCACTTCGTTCAAATAAGCCGCTGAGGCTGCAACTTAAAGTGTCTGTCCTTATAACTAGACGGACCTCAATAAATATAAAACTTTCTTCATATAATATTAATGATTCCAATGACTAACTCAAAAGGAACACCATGAGAAGAATAATCCAGGCGTCCATGTCACTACTACTTGGCTTGGGAATATTGTCGAATACATATGCTGCACAAGTCGAAGTACATGACCCAGTGCTGGCACGCGAAAACGGGACCTACTATGTATTCAGTACCGGACCGGGCATCACCATGTACTCATCCACAGACAAAGTGCACTGGAAATATGCTGACCGAGTCTTCAGCAGCGAGCCCGAGTGGGCAAAGTCGGTCGCCCCGGAATTTAATGGCCATCTCTGGGCACCCGAGATCTACAAGAAAAATGGTAAGTTTTATCTGTATTATTCTGTTTCAGCATTCGGTAAAAATACCTCCGCCGTCGGTGTCACGGTCAATACGACACTCAACCCAGATTCACCCGATTATCAGTGGCAAGATCAGGGGATCGTGATCCAATCGGTTCCAGAGCGCGATAACTGGAATGCTATCGATCCGGCCATCGTCGAAGATGACAATGGCAATACTTGGATGAGTTTTGGATCATTCTGGAGTGGTCTGAAACTGGTCAAGCTTAACTCAGATATGAAAACCCTCGCGCAGCCGCAAGAATGGTTTGATATCGCAGCCCGTCCGGGAGTTACCGATAACCCGGTTGAGGCGCCCTTTATCTTTAAAAAAGATGGTTACTACTATTTATTTGTCTCATTTGATTTTTGCTGCCGCGGTGTGAACAGCACTTATAAAGTGATGGTCGGACGAAGCCAGAATGTCCAGGGGCCCTATTACGATAAGCAGGGTGTCTCAATGCTAAACGGTGGCGGGTCTCTGGTTATTGAAGGCAATCAGGACTGGGCAGCACTTGGCCACAATGCTGTCTATACATTCGATCATCAGGACTACATGGTGCTTCATGCTTATGAAACCGCAGATGATGGCGTACAAAAGCTGCGTATTCTGAAAGTTAACTGGGAGAACGGCTGGCCAGTCGTCAATCCTGACGACCTCAATACCAATACCACTGAACTGATTGAATAACACCACGCCGATAAAGCAGTGTGGGGACAGACATCTTTGGTACCGAAAAAATACGACTGGTGGGCTCCCTTCCTCGTCTGTAAAGCTTAACCATCCGACAGGCTCAGATCAGTGCTGATCTGAGCCTGTCGTTCTCGGACTAATTTATAACCGTGTAATGAATGACTTAAGTTTCAACACTAGAGCACTTGAAGTGTCTGTCCTTGAAAGGCCGTTCTTGAAAGACCATTATTGCCAATACAGATCCTGTATCTTAAACCATCCACCTTCACATCCATTAATTACCACTGTGAGTTTTTGTCCTGCTGTTTTTGCTGCCAGAATGACCGACTTAAACGCGCCATCTGCATTAGACACGCCAGCCCAACCGTTACTACCGGCACATTGACCAGAACTCACGGCATTGGGATAACCTTCATGTAATAGCAAGGCAATTGCGCCTGAAGGACTGACATACACTTTACTCACCGTCCCCGTATCTTGAGAATAATTAGCGGCATTCACAGAAACACTCAAAAACAGAGAACTAATCATTAGGATTTTCTTATACATGTAACATGTTTCCTTATTATCAAATTTATGTTGTATGGATAATGAGATAGTGACATCCATAATATCACGCGCCCTATAAACTGACTGAGTCTGTCCTTACAAAAATATTAAAGTGTCTGTCCTTACAAGAATATCTGCCCAAAAATAAAGCGATAATCTCTCCAATCTGCTCAGAATACTGACAACTGTCTCATTCTGCATACAGAATGAATTGACAAGAAAAAACTTCCTTTTAGCATGGGGGTTTTAACCCGATGAGTGCCTTTTATGTCTGATACGACACAATCCCAAGAACCTCAGGTTCAGCTTGACGAACTCTCTCCTGAATTACGTCAGGTCATTTTATTTGATGATGTGCCTCAGGAAATGTTTACCATGATTGCTTCGATCCATGAAGTCTCGGAAGAAGCCGTCAGAGAGGCATGGAATAGTCTGCCGGCTAGTGCGCAAAATATTTTAGATAATTTTGAACAATTTCATGCGCTGATATCGGTGAGTCAGGCTTTTGCCGGTATTGAAACGATGGAAGGAATTGCAGAGATGGACTTACCGGCTTCGATGGATGATCAAGCCAAAGAAGATTATCGGGCACAAATGCTGGATCAAGTGTTATTCAACTGTGTGAAAGATATGGTGAAACAACTGAAAAAAGCGCGTCGGGATCCAATTCTGAAGCGTGAATTTATCGAAGTCTTCCAATCGAATTAAACCATCGATTAAAGCGACTTCGATCAAACGGCAGGTCATTGTAAAATATTGCCCTGCCGTCTCTTGGGTAAGCTTTTATTCACAAACAAAAACCTGAGAATCAACTAACGGGAGTCGATTGATTTCTGGCTCTGCAAAATAAAAACCTTGCATAAATCGGATGCCTGCACGCTTCAACCAAAGCATTTCTTCTTTCGATTCAATCCCTTCTGCGATGACATCAATGTTCAGCTCATTCATCATATTCAACGAATGCTTCAAAATACACTGACGAACCGGATCTTGATGGATGTGCCGAATCAGAGACATATCTAGCTTAACGATATCAGTTTGCAGATCAGCAAGTAACCCGAGTCCCGAGTATCCGGAGCCAAAATCATCAATCGCCGTTTTAAACCCCAAGTTCTGGTATGTTCGGATAATTTCAAGCATCCCGGTAATATCTTCAATCGCTTCAACTTCGGTAAACTCAAAAATGATATTCTCGGTCGGAAATTTAAATCGCTCCGCCACTTCCAGCGTTGCTTGTAAACATTGCTCAGGATGCAAGATTGCATTCGGTAGAAAATTAATACTCAAGAGCAGATCCAAGCCAAGACGTGATGCATTTTCGATCGCCCTGACCCGGCACATCTGATCAAATGCGTAACGGCTGTCTTTTTTTACCGAAGCAATGATAGTATCGGCGTCTTCATCATTCTGACCCCGAACCAGTGCTTCATAGCCAACTATTACATTTTCCTGACAATCCACAATCGGTTGAAATGCCGTTAAAAAGTGTCCCATGCGTTGTCCTTCACGATGAGATGAACAGCAGTGCAGCAGATGTTCTGAGGACTTTGTTTTCATCAATTATCGCCTGCGTCAAAAAATATTCTCATTCTAACCCTAACCTGCTCTTATCACTGACACAAGTCCCTTTGTTTATACAACCTCATTAACTATCTGATAAGCATCATATATGCATATATTTTATGATCAATCAGTTTACCTGTTTCATGAGAATGTGATTTGAATGTTACCTAATCGTCAGTATCTTGGCGAGGTCAACATATCATTAGTGATAGAATGAAGAACGAATCCCTAGTGCTCAAATATAAAGGATGATTAAATCGGATGCGAATCACTAATCTATATTTTTGATATTATTCAAAAATATAACGTTCCCAAGTTTCTGTCTATGCTGCTATTCTGTCATCTATGTCATGCTTTTCAAAGGTTTGTGCTTGGATGACATCTGCATTTCAAATACAGTAAAATGATATTTATTTCACATTGAATATATAATTTTTCATTTATAAACATACTTTCGCGCATAAGCTTCTATAATTATTCATATCAGTGAAAATATTGAGTAATTGATACCTTTGCTATATTTTTTAATCCATGATTATTAAGGATTTTCTCATGTTTTTGAGCCGACAACTAAAATCAGACTTACAAAAAACACAACAACAATTACATACACTGCAAGGCACAACAACATCAATCGAAAAACATGTTGCTGTGGTTGAATTTGATAATGATGGCAAATTGATAAATATCAATGACATCTTTCTGGATACGTTAGGCTACAAACGAGAAGAAGTCCTTGGCAAACACCATTCCATGCTCTGTTTCGATGACTATCGTCGCAGTCAAGAATATACTCTATTCTGGAAAAATCTGACTGCCGGTCAGTCACAACAAGGTACATTCAAACGCAAAAGTAAAAGTGGTCAGTGTGTCTGGTTAGAGGCTACCTACTTTCCGATCGTCATCGACAATAAAGTAGTTCGGATTATGAAAATCGCCAACGATGTCACGGATAAATATGAGCAAAATCAGTCCAGAGAAAGTATTCTCGACGCTTTGAACCGCTCGCTGGCAATTATTGAGTTTGAGCCTGACGGACAGATTATCAGCGCGAATAAAAATTTCATGCAGACGATGGGTTATTCCCAAGAGCAACTTAAAGGCAAACATCACCGAATATTCTGTGATGAGGCTTTTATCCGCAATAATCCCAACTTCTGGCAAGAATTAGGGCAAGGCCTGTTTAAATCCGGTAAATTTCTCCGGATTTCGCGTCATGGAGAGCATATCTGGTTGGAAGCGACATACAATCCAATTCTTGATGCGAATGGTAAAGTGACGAAAGTCATTAAGTTTGCATCTGATATAACCCAGCAAGAAAAACGTAATATTGCGATTGCCGAGTCTACTGAGTTAGCTTTCAGTACTGCCGTGGAAACATCCCAAATCGCAAAACAAGGCGCGGGTCAACTTGATGAAGCGGTCGAAGTCTCTAAAAAAATCACCAGTCAGGTTCAGGAAACTTCAGAAAAAATTCAATCACTGAATGATAAATCCAAAAATATCGAGGAAATTGTCGATACGATCCGGGGCATTGCCGAACAAACCAACCTTCTCGCATTGAATGCTGCGATAGAGGCTGCTCGTGCCGGTGAGCAAGGACGAGGATTTGCAGTGGTTGCTGATGAAGTTCGCAAACTTGCGTCTCGGACGGCTCAGTCCACGGAAGAAATCGCCAAAGTCGTCAATGAGACCCATCAACTGATGCTTTCGGCAGCTTCGGCGATGTCTGAAGTCAATCAGATTGCTGATGAAGGTATGGATAAAATATCTCAGGTCGCAACCGTAATCGATGAAATTTATCTGGGTGCAGAGAATATTTCCCGCTCGGTCAGTGACTTAAACGAAAACCTTTAAACCCACGGCAATATCCGAACAACCCGGCGATTGTGTTCACGGTCACCTCGTTCAACGAGGTGACTCACTTGTGGGCTGCAATCCATCTCTTCGGCTGTACCACGTATCAATTCAATATTTTCGAATAGGTTAAGCGAATATTCCTACTTCTTTATTCTAGTCTGCGTCACTAAAATATTTTCCTGTTTACAGTTCACATGTTCCCAACTAAACAAGGAATTTATTATGTCTCATGTTCTTGCTCTGAAATCTAGTATTCTTGGTGAATATTCTCAATCCAGTAAACTGCTTGATGCGTATCTGGAAAAATTCAACGGTGCACAGGTAACGCTCCGTGATCTAGCGGTGAATCCGCTTCCTGTACTCGATTTCTCAGTTGCCACAGCACTACGTGCCACTGAAGACCTGAGCGATGAACAACAAGCCGTTGTCAATCTTTCTGACCAACTGATTGCTGAAATTAAAGCGGCCGATAAGATTGTTATTGCTGCGCCAATGTATAACTTCACTATCCCGACTCAATTGAAAAACTGGTTCGATCTGATTGCTCGTGCTGGTGTGACGTTCCAATATACGGAAACCGGTTTACAAGGGTTGCTTGAGAATAAAAAAGTTGTGGTGATCACCACTCGTGGCGGGATTCATCAGGGTAGTGCGACTGACAACGTCACACCATACCTCAAAACAATTCTGGGTTTCCTTGGTCTGACTGATGTTGAATTTGCATATGCTGAAGCACTGAACATGGGTGAAGAGTCTGCTGCACAAGGGATCGCAGCCGCAAAAGACCAATTGAAAGCCATTGCGGTTTAATTTTCCAAGCCGTCATTGGTTAAGCACAAAACAGCGCAATTTGCGCTGTTTTGTGCATTCATCTCGGCGATGAAACGCAGCCCTCCCCCATCGATGTGCTACTGGCATATATAATGGATGAGTGACTTGATAAATTTATAAAGTCACTTGTTTCTGAATCCCTGATTCATTAGCAAAGTCATCATCATGGCTAACCAAAATGAACCCCCCACGATAATTTCGCAGCGCCTGCGCAAGCATGATTTTAGAATCGAGATCGAGGTGATTGTCCGGCTCATCGAGAAGTAACAACGGTTGTTCGGGTTGATGACTGACGATCAGCATTGCTAATTTCATTTTTTCTCCCCCGCTAAGCACGGCGCCAAGACGAAATACACGATCACGACGAAATCCAATCCCCGCTAGCAGTGTTCTGGCATCGCTCTCTTGCATGCCTTCACACTGTTGTATCAAATTATCCAGCATCGACAACCCGGGCTCAATTGCACCAAAATGCTGCTCAAGATAATACAATGATGTATTCAAATGCAGTTCCCCTTGTTGAAGTGCCAGCTCTCCTAGCAATGTTTTCAACAAGGTTGACTTGCCGCAACCGTTTTTGCCCGTCAGATGAATCTTATCATCAGCATATACCTGAAGGGTGATCGGTTGACCACGACCAAAAGGCAATACCCCCGCCAGAATCGAAACGACTTGATGCAATCGGCTTGTGTTATCAGACAGATAGAGCTTTTGGCGTGTTACTTGTTCTTTCCTCGCTCTCAACACTTGTTCTTTTTCGTTTAAATGAGCTTGACGAAGTTGTTCATTTTTATGGCGGTTCGATGCACGAGCTGTTGCGGTATCTTTTTTGTAATCAAGTAAGAGTTTGGACTGACCACCGGCTTTACGCAACTTATCGCCTTTAGCCGCTCTTTGAGCAGCCTTTTCTTGATTACGCTGAGCTTGCGCTGCCAACTTTTTCTGCTGCTTACCCACACTCACGAGTTGTCGTGCGACGGCTTGCTGCTCGGTACGCATTTGTTGAATGTAAGCATCGTAATTTCCGCCAAACACTTGTAATCCCAGTCCTGAAAGCTGCCAGATTTCGTTCATTTCACGCAATAACAATCGGTCATGGCTGATCAGTAAAATCGCGCCTTTGAAAGCCTGTATTGATTCGATCAACCACTGCTTTGCATGAGCGTCAAGATGGTTGGAAGGCTCATCGAGAATCAGTAATTCAACGCCACTTTCAAACAACTGCCACAGTTGCAACCGGGCCAATTGTCCACCGCTCAGCTGAGCACAGGGAAAATCGGGATCTAAGGGGAGCCCCATCTCTTCGAGTTGCTGAGTGAGTCGCATGGAGAAATCCCATTGCTCCCCGATCACATCGAACCAATAGGCTGAACAATCCCCTGATTCAACCTGCTTCAACGCTTTCAGTACGTCGTCCTTACCCAAAAATTGCGCGATGGAAAGCTTACCAGATAACAAGTGTGATGGTTGCTGACGATATACCGCACATGACTTAGGAAAGATGACCGTTCCGCTCGATGGCTTTTGTTCACCACTTAAAATCGCAGCGAATATCGATTTGCCAACACCATTATGACCAACCAACCCAACTCTATTTCTCGTCATTGAGCATGATAATTGTTGAAACAGCACCTCGCCGTTATCAAATGTCTGGCTAATGTTGTGAACCTGTAATATCGGCATCGTTTGTCTCCTGTGTGACAGGGACAATAGCCGTAGCAAGTCAGTATGAGAGATGAAATCCATGCAAATACACACACTTATTCAAGTGTTCAAGTGTCAAAACATAATTGCAGAGAAATATCGGAAAGTGAGCTACGCCTACTAACCCTGTAAATCCAAAAAAATAAAATGAGAAATGGATGACAGGTTTAGTGATTCATATTGGCGTAATCTCCTAAAGAAGTGATGGACAAAGATTACTTGATTCACACGCATTCAGTCAAGGCCCACCATACTGACAAAGCAAGCCTGCAAATAACGTTTGACGGGGAGGTGGGGCTGAACGGGGCCCCTTCTTTGGCTCAGTCGCGAGTTTGAACAGGTATCAGTGCCCCTAGTGATCAATACTTTGCTAGAAATGCCGCAGCTATAGCATGTCAATGATGCCATCAGGATAAAACGGGAGGCTGCCGTTCAAAATATCATCCTCATCAAACCAACGGACAATAATCCCCTCTCCGTCCGCTTCAATCCCGGGAATGTTCTCCCGTTGATAAAACGATTTGTCTTTGAATTCTGCCTCGTAGACAAACACAATTTCATGTCCCGCGGCGCTACTGGATGTAAACATATTCTCACAGATCCCCAGCAGCCTCAGATTATCGATTTCTGCCCCGATTTCTTCGAAGGTTTCTCTGCGAACTGCATCTGTAGACTTCTCACCAAATTCAATCCCACCCCCGACTGGAATGACATATTTTTCATCTTTAATCAGGTCATTCCCTTCGGTGAGTAGAATTCGATGCTGATGCCGGAACAGGCAGACTACTTTAGCTCGGATATGTCGCATAAGGGACTCTCACTTCAAATCACAGGGAAACGTCTATCAAATCCTATTCAATCCATCACATACAATCAATGTTTGAACTATCGATCCCACAGAAATGATCCTTGGTCGAAACGGGAGCTAATTGCTCACTGACCGTTTTCGCTAACCTTCTCATTCTTTCTTTGGGATAACTTATCGTGATACATGCTTTTATCGGCCTCTGATAATATGTCATTGATAACAAGATCTCCTGATGGACCTTGAAAATGATAATGTCCGATACTTAAAGAGATCTCTATTTCATGGTTACGCCAACGTAAAGGGTTGGACTCGAAGTAAATATGTATCTTGTGGATGATCTGTTCAATATATTCTGGTTTTGTGGTGCGCTGGAGAATCACAACGAATTCATCACCACCAATTCTAGAAATAAAATCTGATGATCTTAAACACTTGGTTAACGACGATGCGATATATTTCAAGACTTCATCACCGGCCTCATGCCCTAACGTGTCATTAATCTGTTTGAACCGATTTAAATCAATATTCAAAACCGTCAATTCAATCAGAGTTCCGCTTCTTAATTTTATTCTTTCAAATTCATTGAATAAATAACGCCGGTTAGGGAGCTTAGTCAGTTCATCATGCAATGAAAGCTCATGAACACGTAAATAATTGTTAATCAAAAACAATATCAGAAAATAGACGACAGAAAATGTCATAAACCCCAGTGTGTAGAAAAGATTCTCAAACTGACTCACGCTCTCAATTTCATGAAAATTTTTATATTTAGCAAACAAAGTCCAATTCACATTGGGCAGATATATGGGATAGCTGATATCAAAATCTTTGAGAATCGCGTCATCACCTTCAATGAGTTTGCTGGTTGTACCATTATAGTTATTTGCAACTAAGGCGACGTCAACATCCTTGAACTGATGCAAATTAGACAGAGCTATCAGCTTGTCATAATTAATCACGACACTGAGTCCTCCCCAATAATTAGCGTTATGCGGTACATCCGTAAAAATCGGGTATCGGGCAATCAGCGCAGTACCGCCTTGGACCAATTCCAGTGGACCAGCAATGAAAACCTTTTGCGTCTCTCTGGCAATCTGAATCGTTTTATACTGTTGAGGTAATGTACGAAAATTGAGTCCAAGCGCTTCTTCATTCCCTTTTAAGGGATAAACATGGGAGATGATGTTATTGGGGGCAAGTCCGATATTTCTGACCAGAGCGGCTTTCGATAAAAATTGCTTGGCGACGTACTCCCAATTTTTCATAGCAAATTGAGGATTTAAAGCAACCACGGAAGCAAAGCTATCTGCAAGGTATGTATCACGAAAGACGTTGGCTTCAATACTATATCGGACCAATGCCAGCTCATGTTGTATGATCTCTTTAATCTCTTGACTCTGTTTGTTAACAAAGCGCTCCGTGACCAAATTTACGGCCATAAAAGAGAGTAAAACATACCCTATCGTCAACAGACAAAAGATCCATGGGTTGAACTTATATATTTTGATAATCACATCCTCCCATGGCAAGGCCAAACATTGACTGAAAACTACCTTTATAATCATATACTAGATATACAAGATCTGTTGGCGTTTTAGTCGAATTCACCTTGGTCGTTCCAAATTAGGTATTGCTCTCCTAGCAATGATAACCACCGATAACCACCGACTGAAGTCGGTGATTTAGAGCTGAAAGAAGGAAAAGGCACCGAAAGGTGCCTTGAAAACGTTTATGGTCGGATGTTAACGAATACAAGCTATGTCTTGATCTTAAATTTTCCGACTTGAGCAATCAGCTTCTCTGACATCCCATTTAAGTGCTGCGCTTGTATAGCGTCTTCTTCAGAGTCCTCACTTAGACTGTCAGAGATCACCTTGATGGACTCAGTGTTGACGTTAATCTCTTTACTAACGACCGCTTGTTCTTCTGCTGCGGTGGCAATCTGCGCTGCCATATGATTGATAGCCTCTGTAGATTCTTTGATTTCTTTGAAGCTCTCGGCAGCATTGCTGGTATCATCAACACTTTGAATAGCCAGATTGTGACACTGATTCATCACATCAACAGCCTCGGAAGTCGTTCCTTGCAGCTTACTGATCATTTGGCTTATTTCTTCGGTTGACGTTCGCGTTCTTTCTGAGAGTGTGCGCACTTCATCAGCAACGACGGCAAAACCGCGACCTTGATCCCCAGCACGCGCGGCCTCTATCGCTGCGTTTAGCGCTAGCAGGTTAGTCTGTTCAGCAATATCGTTAATCGACGAGACTATCGTCGTGATCTGTTCCCCTTGCTGATTAAGGTCTGCAATGACTCCACTTGCACTCTTAACCTCTTCAGAAAGCTTATGAATGGATTCCTCACTCTTTTGTGAAAGCTGGTTACCTCTGTTGCTGACTTCGACCGTATTTGTAGCGCTTTGAGCAGTCTCTTCGGCGATGTTAGCAATCTCACCTGTCGTGGTCGCCATTTCCGTCATAGCCGTTGCAACCATAGTGATTTCATTCTGTTGATTGGCGATTCTTGCCTGTCTTTCACTTGAAGATCGCGCACTAAGTTCTGACTGATTGAGTACTTCGTGTGATATCTCCTTCACTGTTGAGATAATACTGTGCAGCTTTTCGACAAACTGGTTAAAGCTTCTTGCCAGCTCGCCGACTTCGTCATTGCTCTTGGCATCAATACGTACCGTTAGGTCACCTTCACCCTTAGCGATATCGTTTAGTGCTACAGATACCGAAAATAGGTTTGAAAGCATATAACGCAGAGCACCACCCAAGATAACGATTGACAGAACAAACATAATAACCGCGGTTATAATTTGGTATGTCAATTGCTTCTTCATCGGTTTAAGGAGCACTCCCTTTTGACTCATGAGCACCAAATACCAATCAGTTCCCTTCACGTTAGATACGGTCAATAAGTTCTGAACGCCGTTTACTTTAATATCTAACAGGCTAGTCTTGTTAGCATGGCGAATCAACTCATTCGCCGTGACATCGCGTGTCAGGTCTGTCAAGGGCTTATTCCCCAACTCTGGGTTTGGATGCGCGATGATGGTTCCGGTTGAGGAAAGCAAGAAGGCTTTTCCGTCACCGGGAACCTTAATTGAGAGGATGTCATCATTAATTTTATCAAGAGGCAGAGTCGCCATCACGACACCCGTGACTTTGCCATCAATAATAACTTTCTTTGAAACAGTTGTGATAAGCACACCACTTGATGCACCCACGTAAGGTTCACTGAGGTACACATCTGAACTATTGATAGCATCTTTATACCAGGGGCGAACTTTAGGGTCGTAACCGGCTTTGGTATTCAACCCCTTTGCACGGTAGGTATCACCCGCAACGGTGCCATATAGCACTGAACCGAAACCACCTGCCATATCAATTGTCTTAATCTCGCTGGTAATTTTCTCTGTGGTATCCGTTCGGCTTAAAGCATCTGCAAATGCAGAGACCATACTCTTCTTCTCATTAATCCATCCGCTTACCGTCCGAGAACTACTTTCGCCATAAAGTGTATTCGAAGATGTAATGCTATTAAGTATTTGCGTTTGAATCGAATAGGCAGAAATGCTTGCCTGAACAAACGCAAGAACAGCAACGATTAAGCCGCTGATAATAAGTAGTTTCTTGGTAAGAGTCATGGGTTAACTCCTTACTAACCGGTTTGACACTCAGGTAAGTTTATACCACCACAGAGTATCATGTATCCGCAACATTGCAGTTTAATGATCCCGATCCACTTAAGGTGATAAATAACGAGTAAAAAAAGAAGTGTTTGATCACAAAACAACGTCCACACAACAACGTCGCTCATTTTCAGCAACATTTAAACTCTATACTGTCAGTCTCTCGATCAAATTCACACAATTTCTGGACCCTATTGGTCTCGATGCTCTCGGAAAACGGTCTTCGCCATTGGGTTAAACAACTTGAATGTGAAAAAGTCGATATAAAAAGGCCGAAAACCAAAAAAGCGCCCCAATCGGAGCGCTTCAGAATCAATATTCAACTATTCCCAATCAAGAATCACTTTCCCGGAAGCCCCGCTACGCATAGTGTCGAAGCCTTGCTGGAAGTCATCGATTTTGTAGTGATGGGTAATCATTGGCGTCAGATCGAGACCGGATTGGATCAGGCTTGCCATCTTGTACCAGGTTTCAAACATTTCCCGACCATAAATTCCTTTGATAATCAAACCTTTAAAAATAACCTGATTCCAATCGATTGCCATATCCGATGGTGGGATCCCCAACAGAGCAATTCGTCCACCGTGATTCATGGCTTCTAACATAGTGTGAAATGCCGCCGGAACGCCGGACATTTCTAAACCAACATCAAATCCTTCGGTCATTCCCAGTTCTGCCATGACATCATTGAGCCGCTCTTCTGCAATATTGACAGCTCGTGTAACGCCCATTTTCTCAGCCAATTGCAGACGATACGGATTAACATCCGTGATCACCACATGGCGAGCACCAACATGTTTCGCAACCGCGGCAGCCATAATACCAATCGGTCCGGCACCGGTGATTAGCACATCTTCTCCGACCATGTCGAACGACAGCGCGGTATGAACCGCATTGCCGAATGGATCAAAAATCGCAGCCAGATCATCGCAAATACCATCTGGTATTTTGAACGCGTTGTAAGCCGGAATGACCAGATATTCGGCAAATGCACCCGTCCGGTTCACACCGACACCAATGGTATTACGACATAAATGCGTTCTGCCACCACGACAGTTACGACAGTGACCACAAGTAATGTGTCCTTCTCCGGAAACGCGATCACCAATAGAGAAACCCCGGACTTCCTGACCAATACCCACGACTTCACCGACATATTCATGGCCGACCACCATCGGCACCGGGATAGTTTTTTGTGACCATTCATCCCAGTTATAAATGTGGACATCGGTACCGCAAATGGCAGTCTTCTTAATTTTGATCAGCAGATCATTATGTCCCATGACTGGCATATCGACCGAGGTCATCCAAATGCCCTGTTCAGGTTTTAGCTTTGATAATGCTTTAATTCTCATATGACTATCTCTGTCACAATTATCGACGATCACAACTGTCTCTACGACCATCATGATTCCGCTGATGTGAACAGAACAACATTACAGCGTACGGTTCACATCTCTTGGGCATTCAACCGTTAACTTACAACGACGAACCGGTGATAATACCCATCTCACGGCCAACCTGAATGAAGACGTCAATTGCCCTGTCCAGCTGCGCTTTTGAATGCGCCGCAGACATCTGAGTACGGATTCGTGCTTGCCCCTTCGGCACAACAGGATAAGAGAACCCAACCACATAGATGCCCTGCGCTAAAGCCCGCTCAGCAAACTCAGCCGCCACCTTCGCATCACCCAACATGATTGGAATAATCGCATGGTCTGCCCCTGCCAGCGTAAAACCGGCATCACTCATCCGCTGACGAAAATGCGCGGCGTTCTCCCACAGGTGTGTTCTCAGTTCACTGCTTTCTGCCAGTAAGTCCAACACCCGAATCGATGCGGCAACAATGGCAGGGGCAACGGAGTTAGAGAACAGATAAGGCCGGGAACGCTGACGCAACCAATCAATGACTTCTTTTTTACCGGCTGTATAACCACCGGAAGCCCCCCCCATCGCTTTACCTAATGTGCCGGTAATCAGATCCACTCGCTCAATGACCTGATGATATTCATGAGTTCCACGTCCATTTTCACCCATAAAACCAACCGCATGAGAATCATCCACCATCACTAAAGCATCATACTGGTCTGCCAGATCACAGATAGCCGGGAGATTAGCGACCACACCATCCATAGAGAAAACGCCATCCGTGACAATCATTTTATGCCGGGCACCCGCTTGATCAGCAGCAATCAACTGCTGCTCCAGCTCCGCCATATTGTTATTGCTATAACGAAAACGCATGGCTTTACACAACCGGACACCATCAATGATCGATGCATGATTGAGCGCATCAGAAATAATGGCATCTTCTTGGTCTAATAGTGTTTCAAACAGTCCGGCATTGGCATCAAAACATGAGGTATACAGAATAGTATCTTCCTTTCCGAGAAAGGCAGAGAGCTTCTGTTCTAAGGTTTTATGGATATCTTGCGTACCGCAAATAAACCGAACCGAAGCCATTCCGAATCCGTGGCTATCCATGCCAGCTTTGGCGGCTTGAATCAGTTCCGGGTGATCGGCCAGTCCCAAATAGTTATTGGCACAAAAATTCAGCACTTCATCACCAGTATTGATATGAACAGCCGCTTGCTGTGCAGAGGTGATGACGCGCTCCGACTTATACAGACCTTCTTCTTTGATGGATTCGATCTGATGTTGGATATGTTCGTAGAATGCAGAAGACATAATGATTCCCTTGCTATTTTTAGTTCACTGCCGTGATGATGCTGCAATATTTACAGTGTAAAGAGACGTGGTTGATCAGTGTAATCGATGTCGCAAAAAGCGATTATCCCTTATAGGGGAAAATCATTATTGAATTTAATTCACAAATAAAGCGTATTCCCATTTGTTCGGCTTGCCCAAGTTTTTATGCCATTCGACGGCTCTATTTTTGTTATCAACATCACATAATGGGATGAATGGCACAGTTTCACGGTGATCTCATTGATCTTGATTTCATACAGAATCTATCATTGGAACCGGTTCCAAAATTACAATTTTATCAAAATTACGGAGGAGTTAAATGAACCCGAAATTTCCGGAGAATTTCCTATGGGGAGGCGCTGTCGCCGCTCACCAGCTTGAAGGCGGCTGGGACAAAGATGGCAAAGGGATGAGTATTATTGATGTTGTAACCGCTGGTGCCTATGGCAAACAACGCAAGATTACCGATGGTATTCAGCCTGATGAATTTTACCCAAACCATGAAGCAGTCGATTTTCACGGGCGTTACAAAGAAGATATTAAACTCTTTGCCGAGATGGGATTCAAATGTTTCAGAACCAGTATTGCCTGGACGCGCATTTTCCCGACCGGAGAAGAAACGACCCCATGTGAGGCGGGATTGCAGTTCTACGATGATATGTTCGATGAACTATTGAAATACAATATTGAACCGGTCATCACCCTCAGCCATTTCGAAATGCCCTATCATCTTACTCAGAAGTATGATGGCTGGATGAGCCGGGAAGTCATTGATCTATTTGTAAAATATGCGATGACGGTGATTGAGCATTATCAGCACAAAGTGAAATACTGGATGACATTCAATGAAATCAATAACCAGAAGAATGTTGCCCTTGATATCTTTGGCTGGACGTGTTCTGGCGTCAAATTCACACAGAAAGAAAAGCCCGAAGAAGCCATGTATCAGGCAACGCATCATCAGTTTGTTGCCAGTGCTAAAGTCGTTGCCCAAGCCCATGCCCTGAATCCGGCGCTGAAAGTCGGATGTATGGTGGCAATGGTGCCATTCTATCCATATTCATCTCATCCTGACGATGTGATGCTGGCACAAGTCGCCATGCGGGATCGCTTTATTTTCGCGGATGTGATGGCCAAAGGTCACTATCCGACTTACGCCCGGAAAGAGTGGGAAGAGAAGGGCTATACCATTGAAATTGCTGAAGGCGATGACGCAATTCTCAAAGCCGGAGCAGTCGACTACATCGGGTTTAGTTATTACATGTCCAATACAGTCAATTCCCAAGCGACAGAAAGTAATCAGGAAGAACTGGTTGATGGGAGCCGTAAACATTCGGTCCGTAACCCGTTCTTGAAAGCCAGTGACTGGGGATGGCAGATTGATCCTGTCGGTCTGCGATATAGTCTGACAGCCCTCTATGAGCGTTACGAGAAACCGCTGTTTATTGTTGAGAATGGTCTGGGTGCCGTCGATAAAGTCGAAGCAAACGGCGAGATTCACGATGATTACCGTATCGACTATCTACGCACCCATATTCAGGAAATGGCGAAAGCAATTCATATTGATGGTGTCGAACTAATGGGTTATACCCCGTGGGGATGTATCGATCTGGTCTCTTTCACCACCGGAGAAATGAAAAAACGCTACGGTTTTATCTATGTTGATAAGCATGACGATAATACCGGTACGCTGCAACGTTCACGGAAGAAGTCATTTAATTGGTATAAGAATGTGATTGCCTCTAACGGTTCAGAACTCTAATCGGACAGAAGCAACGTCCAGTGATTCATATTCTGTTTAACGCTCATCGCGTCTTTGGAACTCAAAGACGCGATATATCTTCAATCTGATATCTGTGGTACTACCTTCAATACCCGCCCGTCGTTACCAATAACATCATTGCCATTGTAACAATTGAAATCATCACTGAATTTTCCCCAATACGTTTATTTTTTCCATCCCACTTAAGATATTTGTTAAACGTCACTTTTATTGAAGCAACGATAGTGCAGATGCAATAAATATATGAACTTCCTTCAATAAAGTACAATCGATTCAATCATTAGACCACTCACCTGAACGTTATTGATTACCATGTGCAAGCATGCCAATTCAGTATCTCATCATATATAACAAGAATAAAACAAGCCTTTCCTGAGCGCTTGAAATATGTTGATTGTGGTGTTGGCCTTTAGTTCTCAATCAAAGTGCAACACCGACATTTCCTGAATGATAAAAATAAGTCGCCCCTACAAGGAATATAATAATGAATCAATCTACACATCAAGGAAGTGAGGTTACTTTCAGACCTGACGAACTCTTAGTCTCAGCAACCGATTTGGATAGTTACATTACTTACGCCAACGATGAGTTTTGTAAAATTTCAGGCTTTAGTGCGGCAGAGTTGATTGGTAAACCCCATAATATGGTGCGTCACCCGGATATGCCGAAAGCCGCGTTTAAAGATATGTGGACACAACTGCAACAAGGACGAAGCTGGCACGGAATGGTGAAGAATCGTTGTAAAGACGGCCGCTTTTATTGGGTTGATGCATTTGTGACACCGCTATATGAAGGCGATAAAATGATCGGTTATCAGTCTGTCAGACGCTGTCCTCAACGTGAACATATTCAAGCGGCTGAAACGCTCTACGCCCAGATCAACCAAGGAAAACGCTCAATCTCCCTTCGAGAAAGCGATGGAATTAAACGATGGTTCGCCATAACATTCGCTGCGGGGTTGCTCGTTGGCGCATTCGCTTTATCAGGTATGTTGGCTGCGATGATATTATTGCTCTTCATTTTGATATTTCTCTATCTGTATTATGATGAACTGATCAAACTACCTCAATATATCAAACAACGGCAAACGGTGATGGAAAGTCCGTCACGTCTGGTTTTCAGTGGCTCGGGGCTCATCGGTAAGCTCAGTTATGACATCCAATTTCACGATGCCAAAATAAAAACGATCCTCGGCAGAAGTGCTGATAATGGTGCTGATTTGATCGCCTTATCACAAAAAATGAAAGATATCAGCCAGCACTCTCTCAATAGTATTGCAGCCGAAACAAATGAACTGACCCATCTGGCAACCGCAGCCACTCAGATCACCGACACCATTCATGATGTGAACACGAATCTCAGTTCGACCCATGATTATGTTCAGCATGTGAAAAACGAATGTAACCAAGCGGTACAGACCCTTCACGCCAATGGTCTTTCTTTGGACAACCTGCATCAAGGTATCGGAGAAGCCGCAGAAACGCTGCATAAGCTCACCAAAGATACCGATAATATTGCAAAAGTGATGGCAGAGATTCAGGGGGTTGCCGATCAAACAAACTTACTGGCACTAAACGCTGCAATCGAAGCAGCAAGAGCCGGTGAACAAGGCCGGGGATTTGCCGTCGTCGCTGATGAAGTTCGTAACCTTGCCGGCAGAACGCAAAATGCGACGCTAAGTATTCAACAATCGGTCACGGATTTACAAACATCGATGCATAACTGGCAGAAAACGATGTTAAAAAATCAGGAAACAGCAGATGGTTGCAATCAAGAATCACAAACCGTACGGCAAATGATGAATACCGTACAAGAGCAGATTACGATACTCGAAGAAAAATCGGCTCAGATTGCAGTAGCGATGGAAGAACAAGGGACCGTCATTACCGACATGACGCAGAATATGAATGATGCACAACAGCACGCTATTGACAACTATGAACTGGTCACGCAAGTCAGTGAGTATGCAACACAAACCGATGAACAAGCGATTTCTATTGCCCAGTTGAGCAGTACCTTTCGCTAAATCATACCGGTGACGAAAAGCGGCCCGCTCAAAGAGATCCGGCACGCTGCGTACAACATACGACTGAACAGAATACATCTCAAAAAAAGAGGGAAGCGCAAGCGCTTCCCTCTTTTCATTCAGTCTGACTGATTTATGCTTCAGTGTGACGTCGGGCGTGACCGCGTTCACCACGATGAGCACCTCGATGATCCCCACCACGATTACGATCAAAACGGCGTTCGCCTTCACGACGACTATTATCGCGGGAGCCACGACCTTCACCACTACGGTTTGGACGACTACCTTCACGACGGCCGCGAGATTCACGGAAGTCATCAAAGTCACACACGACAGCTCCGACATCTTTCTGACGAATCCGAAGTTTACGCAGCTTACGGGTCACGTCAGAAGACATGCTTTTCGGCAATTGAACGAATGTATGGCCTTGTGCCAGTTTAATGGCCCCGATTGAGCCTTTACCAAGCCCCAGTTCGTTTGCCAGTGCACCGACGATATCTTTAACCTGGACACCTTGTTCACGACCGACTTGTAGTTGGTAAGTATCCCAATCCTGATTTCCCTGACCATAACTCCGGCGGCTATCATCACCACCGTCACGACGATCACGACGACGTGATTTTTCACGCTCGATCTCAGCAATCATCGGGTCGTCACCCACGTAGAATAATGGACGTTTACCCTGTTGACGCTTCAGTAACATCGCTGCCAGTGTTGTGGTATCGATGTCTAAAGAATCTCTGAGGCTTTCAATCAGCTCGGAAAATTTTTCCAATGCTTTATGTTCTTTTTCAGTTTCAAGTTCTTGGCTCAGTTGAACCAAGCGTGCCTGAGCAACTTTGTCACGATGCGGTAACTGAATTTCTTCCATAGAAGAACGCGTCACTCGTTCGATCGTACGCAACATGCGGATTTGGTTTGTACGAACCAACAGGATCGCTTTTCCTTTCCGTCCGGCACGGCCAGTACGACCAATACGGTGAATATAAGATTCGACGTCAAATGGGATATCGTAGTTGAATACGTGCGTAATTCGAGGCACATCCAGTCCACGAGCAACAACATCCGTTGCAACCAGAATGTCAGTGACACCTTTTTTGATGTGCTCAACCGTTCTTTCACGTAAAGACTGAGGAATATCACCATGCAGCGCTGTCGCTTTAAATCCGCGAGAAGAAAGCCAGTCAGCCAGACGCTCGGTGTCTTGACGGGTACGCACGAAAACAATGGATGCATCCGTTTCTTCCGTCTCAAGTATACGAACCATGGCTTCATCTTTTTCAACGCCTTTCACAACCCAGTATTGCTGTTCTACTTTAGCAACGGTCTGGTTTGAACCTGCCACATCCACGCGGGCCGGATTACGCAGATAACGGTCTACAATGTTTTTGACCATTGGCGGCATTGTAGCTGAGAACAAAACACGCTGAGCAGTTTCAGGAGATTGTTCCATAATCCAGGTCACATCATCGACAAAACCCATTTTCAGCATTTCATCAGCTTCATCGAGAATAAAGGTGTGACACTCATCCAAATGGAGACGATCACGGGTAATTAAATCTTTAACCCGTCCCGGTGTACCCACAACGATATGAGCTCCCGATTTAAGGGCACGCATCTGATCAACAATCGATGCACCACCATAAATTTCTAATACTTTCAGGCCTGCAATTTGTTGGCCTAAAGTTTTGATTTCTGCAGCAACCTGAATTGCCAGCTCACGCGTCGGTGCCATGACAATGGCCTGAGGCTTACGCTGATCCATAATCAGTTTGTTGAGCAGAGGTAGAGAGAATGCTGCGGTTTTTCCGGTACCGGTTTGTGCTTTACCTAAAGCATCACGGCCTTCCAACAAAAATGGAATTGCAGCAGCCTGAATAGGTGTAGGAGAAACGAAGCCCATATTGTCTAGAGCAGAGAGGATTTCGTTTTTGAGCGCTAATTCTTTGAATTGAATTACATTTTCTTGCATGGGGTTCCCACTAATTTAGATGAATAACAAGGCCCCATGCGCTTTACCATTTCTAATCCAGTCAAGGATAGATTCCTTTCCGTACGGTATTAACTAAAGACCGCTTTAAAGCGACGAGGGACATAACAAAGGAGGCGGATTATTCCTTAAATGCATAAAAAAATCTAGAAAAAATTGAAATTCATCACATATTTTTCTCAATGCGAACAAAAACCTCCTTTTAATTCCGTCACATAACATATTGTCATCGTTTTTTAAACCCCACCGCTACAGATTCAATGTTGTACGATGCCAATGAAAATCAGTATAAGTCATGAAAATCAGTACAAGTATAGCAACATAACATCACTCCCGTATCACATGACCCAATAATGCCTGAGTACCTGCAAGATACAAAAATGTCTACTGATACGCATTCTCTCCAAAATCACTACCGAAGCACAATATCAGCAGGTATGCTCATCAGGGAGTCATATACTTTCCCCTGATTACCGAGTACCATGTGGGGTATATGTAATATTTACGGATATTTCGCAGATATTCGATGCCATGTACTGGAGAAGACTTCGCGAAATTGAGGAGAGCGCCCTCTCCTGAGCCAAAAGATGAAAGGTTAAAATAATATCTGATGTTTCAAGACAATCCATTACTTGCCCAGTTAAAACAACAGATTCAGGAGAATCTGCCGAAAAAAGAAGGGACCATTAAAGCAACTGATAAAGGTTTCGGCTTTTTAGAAATTGACAGTAAAAACAGTGTCTTTATCCCACCTCCCTACATGAAAAAATCAATGCATGGCGATAAAGTCATTGCAATCATCCGCACCGAAAACGAACGTGAAGTTGCCGAACCACAAGAGTTACTCGAACCTGCCCTCTCTCGCTTTATTGGCCGTGTCAGACTGCACAAAGGCAAGCTCAATGTTGCACCGGATCATCCACAACTGAAAAAACAACCGCTGAAAGCGAAAGTCAGAAAAGGATTGGATCCAAACACGATTGCGGAAAACGACTGGGTGGTAGCACAGCTCACGCGTCATCCACTCAAAGGTGACAATGGTTTTTTCGTTGAAATTACTCATAAAATTACCGATGCCGACGACAAAATTGCCCCTTGGTGGGTCACTCTGGCAGCAAACGATTTACCGAATCAAGAGCCGGAAGGGATCGAGCACTGGGAACAGAAAGATGACCCGGCACTGACTCGGGTTGATTTAACCGATATTCCATTTGTGACAATTGATGGTGCATCGACTCAAGATATGGACGATGCACTGTACGCCAAGCGTACTGAGTCCGGTGATTTTGAGTTAACGATTGCCATTGCGGATCCAACCGCTTACATCACGCCTGATGATCAGATGGACAAGGTAGCCCGTGAACGGGGCTTTACGATTTATCTGCCGGGACGCAATATTCCAATGCTCCCGAGAGAACTCGCTGACAACTTATGTTCGCTGCGGGAAGGTGAAATACGCCCAGCCTTGTGCTGTACAGTCACAGTGGCTCAGGATGGTACCCTGCAAGATGATATCCGCTTTTTCTCAGCACAAATTCAATCTCATGCCCGCCTGGTTTACGATCATGTTTCAGACTGGCTGGAACTCGGTCAGTCAAGCGATTGGACACCTTCCGATGAAATTGCTCAGGTCGTCCGAGAGTTATATGCCTTTTCTCAGGCGCGTGCCTCATGGCGGGCAACCCACGCGGTGGTGTTCCCCGACAGACCGGATTACCGCTTTGAACTCAGTGAAGATAATGATGTTATTGCCATTCATGCCGATATGCGCCGCAGTGCCAATCGTCTGGTTGAAGAAGCGATGGTGACAGCGAACGTATGTGCCGGTAAAGTGCTTCAGCAGCAATTCGGGACGGGGGTCTTCAATGTCCACGACGGGTTTAAAACTGAACGGATTGCTGATGTGATTGCGCTTATTACCGAACACGGCATGAGTGATCACAACGATGAAACGGTTAAAACACTGACAGGTTTTTCCGCCCTACGTCGTTGGCTTGCCACTCAAAACACCAGTTATTTGGATAACCGTATTCGTAAATTCCAAAGCTATAGTGAAATCAGTAATCAGCCAGCACCACATTTTGCTATGGGGTTGGATGTCTATGCGACATGGACATCTCCGATTCGTAAATATGGCGATATGATCAATCACCGCTTACTGAAGTCTTATATTGTCGGTAAACCGCCGGTGCAATTACCGGATGAACGGGTTGGTGAGGAGCTGGCAATTCATCGGAAACATCATAAGATTGCAGAAAGAAACATCAGTGACTGGCTTTATGCCCGAACCTTGGCTGAAGAGCCGCAGAAGCAAACGCACTACCATGCGGAAATCTTTGATATCAACCGTGCCGGGATGCGGATCAGATTAATCGAAAATGGTGCCACGGCATTTGTCCCTGCTTCGCTGATCATGGATAACAAAGAACGTATCGAGTGCCATGCAGAACAAGGTTATATCTACATCGATAAAGCACTGGTGTATAAACTGGGAGATACCCTTGAAGTCACACTGAATGAAGTGAATCAAGAAAACCGGAACATCATTGCCAAACCGACTGCAGTTTTTGCTGAGCCAGCTCAAAGCGACGAATCAGAAACGGCTTGATGATGCGTTTGTGCTTACGGCTGCTTAAAGTAGCCGTGAGTTACGTCAAGTGCCGATATGATTCAACATCTATTGCGCATAAAAAAAGGTATTCATATGAATACCTTTTTATTTACGTCAATCCGAAATATGGTGTGGTGTTTTATCTTAGCAGCCGATGCATCTGACTTGGTTTCAATAAAACCACCGACCTCCCAACAAATTAAGACCAAAACAAGGATTTTGGGTCTTTTTCAACTTCGCGGATTAATGCGGTTAAATCTTCACTTCGGCCCAAGAAAGGGTATGGCATCCAAGTGTTTTTATCATTCGGCACATAGAGTGTCCACACTAGCGCTTGTTGATCCCACTGAATCTTTGCCACTGGCGTAGAATAATCGTAATGACTGGAATCAAGCTTATAATGGTGTTTGAGAAATTTGACACCATCCACAATCGGCTCAAAGCATGATTTACCAATGCCAACCGGCAATCCCTGATTGCGATTTTGGCATAATAGTTCAGCTCGGTGTTCGATCTGACGTTGTAATAGGTTAACGACCGTCATCTATATCTCAATAAACCTCTGAATCAACTAAGATAAGCAACCATGACACATTTCTGATTCTGATTGCATTGATCTCACGATGTACTGAGTATAAACCATTCCCTTCTTCAGAACGATACACAAAGCTGAATTCTGCCTTGTCACCTCAAGGAAGGGTTTATCAAATATCACCTTCCCAAGTACCTGCCGCATATTTTCACTGTTGCGGCTTGCTGGTAAAAGTCCATTCCCAAGTTGGAGCCATATGTCGAAACGTCATATTTCTCTCCGATTCACTCATCATTAGTCACAAAAATGTCATCAAAGTCTCATAATATCGAGGCTTTATTAGATAATGTGGAGTGGATTATGTTGCGGGTTGTTATCGGCCTATTTCTCAGTGTATGGGTTATGTCATCGCAGGTTGTTGCCAAAGAAATCAATGTGTCAGGGTCAACCTCAGTCGCGCGAATTATGGATGTTCTTGCTGAAGACTATAATAAATCGCATCCAGAAAGCTTTGTTGCTGTTCAAGGCGTGGGCTCAACTGCGGGAATTACCCTGTTGAAAAAAGGTGTTGCCGATATTGCAATGAGTTCCCGCTATCTGACTGAAGGTGAGCTGGAAGAAAATCTAAAAATACAACTCATTGCATATGACGGTTTGGCAATTGTTGTGAATCTCGCCAACCCGATCAAGAATCTGACCCGAGACCAACTCTACAAAATTTATAAAGGTCAGATTACCAACTGGAAGGTTTTAGGGGGAAATGATCAAAGAATTGCGGTCGTGACACGAGAAGCGTCATCCGGCTCCAGATTTAGTTTTGAGAGTCTGTTGGGATTAACCCGGGTCGTCAACAATCGCCTAGTCTCCGATATCAATCAAAGTAACCTTGTCGTCAATAGTAATAGCATGGTCAAAACATTAGTCAATCATAATCCCCGGGCCATTGGCTTCATTTCGACCGGCTCTGTTGATCAGTCAATTAAGGCGGTTCCATTTGAAGGTGTGGTGGCTTCGACGAAAACCATCTCTGATGGTTCGTATCAGCTTTCAAGACCATTTCTAGTCGTTGATTATTCAGATAAAATCAGTCAGGAAACTCAAAATTTTATCAAATACCTTCAATCGGATCGAGCACGGGAACTGATTGACAGCTATGGATATATTCCATCGATTCAATAAACGATTGATCATTAACATTCAATCTACATATCAATGATGTAAAAAGGACTGGCTTAGCCAGTCCTTTTCTTATTCTGAGACACCAGCCATCATTAAACGACGGGGGTCTCCTGCGGTGGTAAATCCTGCTGACGCAGTTTGTCGTTTTTCAGAGTCCGATGGAGTAATTGACTGTATAGTGGCTCTCCACCAAGTAACTGAGCAAAGACAACCGCTCCCAATACAGTAATGATCAGCGGTAGAATCAAATAATAGTTATTGGTCATCTCAATCACTAATAAAATACCGGTAATCGGGGCTCGAACTGTTGCAGCAAATAATGCGCCCATCCCTGCAATCGCAAACATTCCCGGATCGAATGCCAGTTCAGGCAGAAAATTATGGGAAATCAGACCAAATGCATACCCAAACAACGTTCCTAAAGCCAACATAGGGGCAAAAATACCACCAGGCGCACCGGAGCCAAAACAAAGCATTGTGGTTAAGATCCGTCCCAAAAATAGCAGCATTAACAAACTCGCAGTGTAGCCGCCATTGGTAATCACCGGAATAAGTGAGATACCGCCACCGGTTAGATCAGGAAGATACAGCAGCAGGATGCCAAAACACCCGCCGAGAAACGAACCGATCAGTAAATAACGCTTGCGGTCATTGCGGTGGATTTTAACAAAGACATCCTGAAAAAATGTCACCAGACGATTGAAGAATACCCCGAAAATCCCAAATAGAATGCCCAGCAATAAAAAGAGCCACAATGCTTCGATTTCCGGCGCTTGATACTGAGGCATGGTAATCACAGCCGCCTGACCATTAATCATCCGAAATACAATATTGGCAAAAACAGAAGAAATGATTACCGCTTTAATCGAAATCAGCGTGTAACGAAACTGGGGCCGCATCTCTTCAACCACAAACATAATGCCAGCCAGTGGTGCGTTAAATGCCGCAGATAACCCACCAGCAGCACCAGCGGCCAACAACGAATGTCGAGCATCATCATTTTTAACCCGGAACAGACCTGAAATCATCCGTCCGATGGCACCCCCCATCTGAACGGTCGGACCTTCACGTCCCAGCACCATGCCAGATCCCAGCGCACCGAGTCCACCAAAGAATTTTACTGGCAGCACCCGCCACCAACGCACTTGTCGCATCCCGTCCATCGCCCCTTCGATTTCAGGAATCCCCGAACCTGCGGCTTCCGGCGCAAAACGGTGAACCAGAAAGTAACCGATAAAAGCCAGACTCGCACTAATTAAAAAGGCCGCCAGCCAAAGTGGCAATAGATTACCGATTTCACTAATTAGCCAGCTCGTCCGGGTTTCTGAAACAAAATGAATGCCTAACTCAAAATAGGTCCCGGCCAAGCCAGATAAAACCCCGACAAGAATAGAAAGCAGCAGAACAGAGACCGGAGTCTTATCTTTTGAGAGAAACTGATTAATGGCGTCTTTAGGCACTTTGGCTAGTAGGGAAGGTTTGAATCTCTCTTTAGATCTCATTGAGTTAAGGCCTCACAAATGAAAGTATCAGTATCAACGAGCGTGAATTATACGCATCCTTATCATCTTCTATAGTTGCAATAATGCAATGTTGTATTTCATATTTATACTTAAGTCTCTTTCAAAATACGACTTCATGAGCAAATTGAAAGAATGCCACTCCCTGATGATAACCACAGTTGCAGGTGAAACACAAATTTGTGAACCACATAAAAAAACGGTACAACAAATGATCATCATACTTGAAATACCAGTATATCGGGCCATAATCAAAGTGTAAGGCAATTGAAATAATCTTAACTGGAGGAACGATTTAGTCTTACATACAATTTGGATCAAGGAATAGAACTCCTAAGACCATTCCCGCCATTAGCTGGTTCACACACAACCAGATCGCAAGCTCACGATATGAGTCGCGGGAAATTAAGGCGCGCTTTTATAAGTGCGCCTTTTACATTTTATCCCCTCGCAGAATCTTTGTATACTGCCACCCCGAACCTTCTTCAATTTGGAGTTGAAGTCATGACTCAACAAATTCCTGCCAATGTCATCACCGGATTTCTGGGAACAGGCAAAACCACAGCGATTCTGAATCTACTGAAAAATAAACCTGCCGATCAAAACTGGGCGGTTTTAGTCAATGAATTTGGTGAAATCGGCATTGATGGCACCCTCTTGTCTCAACAAAATGCTTTGGTGAAAGAAGTTCCCGGTGGTTGTATGTGTTGTACTGCCGGCGTGCCGATGTCTGTTGGGATTACGGCATTGCTGCGACAAAAACCGGATCGGCTGCTGATTGAACCCACCGGACTGGGACATCCCCGGGAAATCGTATCAACACTGACCTCAGTACAATATCAGCCCTATCTGGATTTAAAAGCAACAATTGCGCTGGTCGATCCGCGTAACCTCAGCAATCACAAATATACAACTCATCAGAACTTCAACGACCAACTGGCCAGTGCAGATGTCATCATCGGGAATAAAGTCGATCAATGTCATGCCAGTGATATCGACACATTCAATAACTGGCTCACCGACCAACAACCGGCCAAGATTTTTCACAAACTGACCCGGTTCGGTGATATTCCATCAGAGGTGCTGGATCTCCCGCGACGGGAGGACCCACAGCAAGTATCCTCTCAATCCCATCATGAGCATCAGCATAGTCAGGCTGAGCCGATCTTTCAGTTAGCCCCCGGAGAATCGTATCTGAGAAAAGAGAATCAGGGTGATGGCTACTACAGCTGTGGCTGGGTGTTCGGAGCCGAAATCGATTTTCCTTTTGATGCGCTGTTTTCATTATTCAGTGAGCTGACAGCAGAACGGATCAAAGCAGTTATCAATACAGACCGTGGCTGCTATGCATTCAACGTCAATCATCACGTTGTTTCCGTACATGAGATATCACTGGATGGATTTGAGTCAAAAATAGAAGTGATTGATTCCCAGCTGATGCCTTGGGATGAGCTGGAACAGATTCTGCTTGAACTCGGGCAACGGACTGAAAAATAATCGACCGTATGGGGTATCCATCTCTGTCTTTCGGCCATTGACTCGGATAAACAATAACGACATAAACAATAATGACAGCGTGATGCTGTCATTATGTTGAATGAATTGATGAAGGATAAATCGCAGATGGATTAACGTTTGTTCCGTAAATAACGTTTACGGCGTTCCTCTTTATGCTTTTCTTTCTCCGCGGCTTTTCTTGTCGCTTCCAGTTCAGCATCAATCAATTCCTGATGGATCATCTCCGGCCGCTCCAGCGTCATTGCCCCAATGGTGCCGGCTCGTAATTCATGCAACAGAATCTCTGACGCTTTATGCAAATCAATCCGTCCACCTGCCCGTAAAGCACCGCGTTTACGACCAATGGCCTCCATCCATTCGATATCCGATTGAGGATCTTCATCAATCTGATAACGCGTTTTCAATAAATCAGGATAAGCCTGAGCCAGATATTCAACCGTGTAAAACGCCACTTCATCATATTCCATCGCGGTATCTTTCACCGCACCGGTCGCAGCAAGGCGGAAACCAGAATGTGGGTTCTCAACTTTGGGCCAGAGAATTCCCGGTGTATCGGATAACACAATCCCATTTTGCAGATTGATCCGTTGCTGACGACGCGTGACGGCTGGTTGATTTCCGGTCTGAGCAATCGTCCGGCCGGCCAAAGCATTAATAATCGTTGATTTACCGACATTGGGAATTCCCATGATCATCGTCCGAATATTCTTGCCGATTTCTTCCCGGTGAGGTGCCAGCTTACGGCACAGTTCCATGATCTGATTGACCTCCTGAGTATTCTGGGTCGTAATCGCCAACGCTTTTACGCCTTGCTCTTGCTCCAGGTGCTCAATCCAGAGTGCCGTTGTGACGGGATCGGCCAAATCGCGTTTATTCAACACTTTCACACAAGGCTTGTCGCCACGGAGTTCAGCAATCATGGGATTTTCGCTACTAAATGGAATACGGGCATCCAGCACTTCAATAATGACATCAATCTGGGGAATGACTTCTTCGATTTCCTTGCGTGCTTTATGCATATGTCCCGGAAACCATTGGATTGTATTATTAACCATTTGAAACGAACCTTTCACCGATATCCGTTTGTTCTGTTTCTCTGAATGAATGCGTTGTTATCGCCTTCAGGAGATGACAAACGGACGGATTTGATAAAATGATGGCATTCTAACATGCTCTGTATGAAATGGGAGACAGTTCTTTGATTATGCCCGCTATGGACGACAATCAGTCAGGAAATTGCAGTCAACGGCTCACAAGTAACCGTAATTCAGTACAGCACCAATAAAAAAGTGCCGCCTAAAGGTAGGGACGGCACAAGGGTATAGCTATCGTTGAGATAGGCTATTTTTCTGCAGATTGGAGATCTTCTGCCATATTTACGGATGAATCATGCTCAGTTGGCGGAACAGGCAAAACCTGACGAACGTACTCTCCCGGTGCATCATCGAGGACAGGATAATTATCACTGCCGACAGCAAACGGTTCAATTTTTTCCTTCGCACAGAAACCACACAGCCACTCATTCCAGTGATTCCACCATGAGCCTGCTTGACGCTGCGCATTTGCCAACCATTCATCAGCATTTTCTTCCTGCGCATCATTCAACCAGAACCCATATTTCTTTTTATCCGGATGATTAATAATACCGGCAATATGACCAGATTCGCCCAACACGAACGTTTTATTACCACCGGTTTTCATCGCACCGTCATAGGTTCCTTGCCATATCGCGATATGATCTTCTTTGGTTGAGATGAAATAACTCGGGATCTTAATCTTATCCAGATCAATCCAAACACCACCGACTTTCACACCTTTATTCTGAATCAGTTTGTTCTCCAGATAGAGATCTCTGAGCAAGAAATTATGGCTCGCAGCGGTCACATTGGTGCTGTCACTATTCCAGTACAACAGGTCAAAATCGACCGGATTAGACCCTTTCAGATAGTTATCGACATAGTAGTTCCAATAGAGATTATTCTCTCGCAGTAAGCTGAATGTCACACTCAGTGAACGGCCATCCATGTAACCACGAGATAAGTTTTGCATCTCAATCGCACTAATCACAGGATCATTGATATAAGCACCGACTTCACCCGGCTGTGAGAAATCCAGTATAGTCGTAAAGAAAGATGCAGATTTAATCCGTTTTTTCATTCGTTTCGCAGCATAATAAGCAATCGTCGTTGCCAGCAAAGTACCGCCAATACAATAGCCTGCTGCATTGATTTGCTCCTGCCCGGTAATATCTTCCACGACAGAAACGGCTTTTACAACGCCATCGATGACATAGTTTTCATACCCCAACTCGGCCTGTTCTTTGCCCGGATTTCGCCAAGACATCATAAAGACACTATGGCCTTGTTCCAGCAGCCAACGCACCATTGAGTTCTTTTCTCGGAGATCGAGAATATAGTATTTATTCACAAACGGCGGCACAATCAGTAACGGTGTGCTGTAAACTTGTTCAGTCAGCGGTGTGTACTGAATCAGTTCAAACAACTCATTTCTGAAGACGACTTTACCCGGTGTCGTTGCAACATTCTGACCGACTCGGAACGCATTGTTATTGGTCATCCGAATTTTCAAAATATCGGCACTGGAGGCTACATCCTCTTTTAGTGCTTCCATACCATCAACCAAATTCTTTCCGTTAGACTCAAGTGTCAACTTCAGTAATTCTGGGTTTGTCGCGATAAAATTGCTGGGCGACATTGCATTGATGGTTTGACGTGAGAAGAAGCGTAAGCGCTCTTTCACTTTGTCATCCAAACCTTCAATGGCATCAATGGTGTCAATATATGTTTTGCCAAACAATAAATAGGATTGCATGATAAAGTTAGACATAGCGTCATCTTTCCATGACTCATCCGCAAAGCGCTTATCACCATGCTCAGCTTCAATCAGTAAATCTTTATTGCCAGCAAGAACAACATTTTGCCAAATTTCTAACTGTTTTTGCCACCACGCCATCTGAAGATCGAGCAGTGCAGCCGGTTGGTCGGCAGCCCTTTCAAAAAGTTTTGCAGTATCCTCAAAACTCACTTCCTGCATCGCTTTATTCAAGGGCGAACGAAAGACTTCCTGTTGTGCTTCAAAATCAGTCCACCATTTATGATTGGTTTCCTGAATTTTCATCAGGTAGTCAGAGAAGAAGTGTTGAATCATAACCTACTCCCTAGTTCAGAAAAAAGGCCGCCCGCAAAGGCGGCCAAAAGACACGGAGTTACGCAGGAGTGACTGTTGAAATGTTTTCTGAAGTTAATTTCTCAACATCATCTTTAAACTCT
This sequence comes from Vibrio spartinae, assembly GCF_024347135.1. NCBI lineage: Bacteria > Pseudomonadati > Pseudomonadota > Gammaproteobacteria > Vibrionales > Vibrionaceae > Vibrio > Vibrio spartinae. Next base: position 724,760 of record NZ_AP024908.1, read on the forward strand.
TTGGCAACCGCCTGAAGTTTATTGCTGTCATCAACCATTTGTTGCGACAGTTTAGAAAGCGCACCCATTTGCTGAGTGTTGAAAGCAGTTAAAGAAGCGACGTCTTTCACATCACTCGCAGCTTTCATCTGAGCAAGACCAATATCACTGTAAGTTTTCATTGAGTTCAACTGTAGCTGAGTCAATACTTCAACGTTTTTAGTCACTAATTTATTGAATTTAAAATAAGGTTCTAATGTTTTTTCTGTTTGATCAGTAAATGATTTAAAGAAGTCCGTATACATAATTTTTTATCTCCAATTGTGGGTCAAATCTTCATTTTTATTTAGCCAACAGCCTTCACTATGACCGCGGTTCCCATTCCTCCGCCGATACATAATGATGCCACTCCATACTGGTCACCTCTCCGCTTCAATTCGTGGATAAGCGTCACCAATATACGGTTTCCAGATGCACCAAGTGGATGACCAAGTGCGATCGCTCCACCGTTTACATTTGCTTTTTGAAGAATTGCTTCTTCAGAAACTGCATGTTCTCTTGATAAGCCTTTGACAACGCCCAATGCCTGAGCCGCAAATGCTTCATTCAATTCCAGCAGATCCATTTCATCTAATGTTTTTCCAGCCCGTTTTAATGCTTTCGCTACCGCAGGAACCGGGCCAAGTCCCATCACTTTCGGATCAACACCAGCTTGCGCATAGCTGACAATCTCAACCAGTGGTGTTAAGCCAAATGCCTTGACTGCACTTTCAGAGGCAACAATCACTGCACTGGCACCATCATTTAAACCGGATGCATTCCCGGCAGTCACCGTGCCATCTTTCATAAAGGCTGGGCGCAGGCCAGCTAAACGTTCGATTGATGTCTCCGCTTTAGGATACTCATCGGTATCGAACATGACGCTATCCCGCTTAATTTTCACTTCAACCGGTACAATTTCATCAACAAACTTTCCAGCTTTGATTGCTGCAACGGCTTTTTGTTGACTACTCAGTGAAAACTGATCTTGTGCTTCGCGGGAGATATCATATTCTCCGGCAATATTTTCTGCGGTACACCCCATATGATATTGATTGAACACATCAGTCAATCCGTCACGAATTAACAAATCAACCAAGGTCATGTCACCCATTTTATGACCGTCCCGGATGTTGCCCGATAAGGCATAAGGAATTTGAGACATCACCTCAACACCTGCGGCAACCACGACTTGAGCATCGCCACTAAGAATGTGGCTGACACCTTCCATCACCGATTTCATCCCACTCCCACAAACCATATTGATGCTATAAGCGGGTGTGGTTTCAGGAATGCCAGCGAATAACGATGCCTGACGACCAATTCCCATGCCCTGCCCGGCACCAATAACATTCCCGACAATCACTTCATCAACAGCTTCGGGAGCGAGTGATGCTGCACTTAATGCACCTTGAATAGCCACGGCGCCCAGATGTCCGGCATCCATATTTTTCAGGCTGCCACCAAACGAGCCGACAGGCGTGCGCTTTGCCGCAACAATAAATATTTTTTCCATGATTTTGCTCCCGATTAGCTCATGTATAGTCCACCGTTGACAGACAATGTGGCCCCTGTGATATAGGCGGCCCCATCACTCACTAAAAAGCTGACTGTCTGGGCGATTTCTTCGGGTTTGGCAAGACGTTTCATCGGGACTTGTCCGACGATAGATTCGAGGACTTCTGGCTTCATTTCTGCCACCATCGGCGTGGCTGTATATCCGGGTGCGATGACATTGACTGTCACACCAGAACGAGCGCCTTCAGCGGCTAAAGCTTTGCTAAAACCAATCATGCCGGCTTTCGCGGCAGAATAGTTTGTTTGACCAAACTGGCCTTTCAGGCCATTCACTGACGAAATATTAACCACGCGACCATAGCCTTTATCACACATTGCACCGAATAAAGGTTGAGTCACATTGAACACACTGTTTAAATTTGTATCGATGACATCCTTCCAGTGTTGAGCCGTCATCTTCTTAAATACACCATCTCGTGTGATACCCGCGTTATTAATCACGACATCGACACTTCCTTCCTCCTCAAGGAGCAACGCCAACCGTTCTGCGCACTGCGCTGTATCGGTAACATCTAACTCAAGCAGACGGACCTGATCTTCAGTAAATCCTTTTTCATTAAACCAATCGATAGCACACTGATGTGCCCCGGTATAATATGTTGCGACAACACGGAATCCTTCCGCGACGAGCTGACTAGAAATAGCAGAACCAATACCGCCCTTTGAGCCGGTAATCAAAGCGATTCTTTTCATTCAAGACTCCATCCTAAAATAATCAATTCAATATATTTTCTAATGAAAGGTGTCAATGAGGAATGGACACCAACCGACGAATGTTAAAATAATGTAACAACTTCAAAGCCTTTGAAATCAAATAAAATTATTTTCTTCACTATTTAAACTAATATAAGGATCCAACTTTTCAAATAAATGTGAGAATAAATTTACCAACACTGACCGGCATCACAAAAAATACCTATATTATTATATAAATCTAACAATACAATATAAGTATTTGATTTTTATGACTATTTTTGATGGTTATTTTTGAGGATTTATGGGGATATACAGCACAATCAATGGGTTAAACATGAAATAAAATAAATAATCAATGAAATAAAATTATCACAAACATAAATTAATTCGTATTTTTTTATTCCGTATGGAATTATTCATATCGGTATAAATAAAATATGATGCAATCTTTATTTAATATTTAATCTACTAATAAAATATTTCTCCACTATCCGCGTCGAAATAAATTTTATCGATTGATTTCAAACCACCACAATAAATAAAATAGACATTACGTTCTTGGTAACGAACAGAACGAACCCAACCTTTTAGCTCGTCAAAATCTTCCGGTGAACACATTTTTTCATCAATTAACTGCCCCGTGATTTGGATAAATTTTTCTTTATACATTGGTAAATCGTCTGATTTGTTAATATAACTCATCAGAATCTCTTCTTTTTCTTCCTTAGAAATGACCGGCACCTGTTCACTCAACTGATCCATCGCCACCCATTCTGCGATTTCCGGACCACCTTGCTGATAGACAAAATATCTGGAAATCCTTCCCCAGCCTTGCTTTTGCTCTAACACAGTAAGCGGATCCCCTTTGTACAGATATCGTACAGGGAATGACTCTGGATCGGGGGCATTTCTAATCGCCAATTTATGCTCATTCACGTAAAAATGCGTATTGACTTTTACCTCAGCCGTTTTATCAGGTTGCGCTGTCGAAACGTTCGCCAATACCGGTTTTTTCTTCTTTGCCGAGTCTTGCGCAGCGGCATCTTGTTCCGGCTTCATATAAAACAGATAGTACCCCGCACCAGCACCACCGACGCCCAGCAATAAGATCAAAATCATCAATACTTTTTTCATATAATCAGAGTCTCTTTAGTATCTACATTATTATCGGCAACAGCGAGATTCACTTAACAGTAACCTGTATCAAATCATCTGCATCGATTGTAGCGTATAAAAACTAGCGTAAAAACCACATACCTTCATGTTGTGAGTTGCACCAAAATTGCTCATCCAGGACAATTTTATGCACCAATATATATCACCTGAAAGCATCGATGCTTCTGAATCATTGCGCATAGAAGCATTTACTTGTTGGCTTGAAACTTGTACTGCTCACTGCAATTGAAGAGAATTGCACATATATAGGGAGATAATAAAGATGCAAGAAACACTTACAGTTGTGCTTGCTGGTGGAATTGGCTCACGTCTTTCTCCATTAACGGATCACCGGGCAAAACCGGCTGTTCCTTTTGGGGGTAAATACCGCATTATTGATTTTACCCTCACCAACTGCCTGCGTTCCGGCTTGAGACGGATTTTGGTATTAACCCAGTATAAATCTCACTCTCTGCAGAAACACCTCCGGGATGGATGGTCAATCTTTAACCCAGAGCTGGGGGAGTATATTACCGCTGTTCCGCCTCAGATGAGAAAAGGCGGCAAATGGTATGAAGGGACTGCTGATGCCATTTTTCATAATCTGTGGCTGCTTTCGAGAAGCGATGCGAAGTATGTCATTGTTCTATCCGGTGACCATATTTACAAGATGGACTATGCTGCGATGTTAGAAGAGCATATTGCCAAGCAGGCAAAACTAACCATTGCCTGTATGGATGTTCCCCGAAACGAGGCCAGTGCATTCGGGGTTGTTTGTGCCGATGATTGCGCAAAAATTACAGGGTTCATTGAAAAACCACTCGATCCACCGGCAATGCTCACGCAACCAGAGCGTAGTCTCGTGTCGATGGGCGTCTATATTTTCAATATGGATGTCCTGCAAGAAGCATTAATTGATGACTCCGAACGAGAGCATTCGAGCCATGATTTTGGAAAAGATGTCATTCCCGAGCTGATTAAAACCAACGCGGTATTCGCATATAACTTCTATGGTGACAAAGGGCGAGTCGCCAAGGACTGCTACTGGCGGGACGTCGGTACAATTGACTCTTATTACGAAGCCAACATGGATCTGCTGGAACCACTCCCGCCGATGAACATTTACCAGAAAGATTGGGCCATCCGTACCTATGAACCCCAGTTGCCACCGGCTCGGACCGTTTCATCAGCAACCGGAAATGAAGGTATCTTTATTAATTCCATGATCGCGAGCGGGGTCGTCAATTCCGGTGGGTCAGTTCAGCACTCGATTATCTCTTCCAATGTGCGAATTGATGATAGTGCCACCATTGTCGATAGCATTCTTTTCGATGATGTCGAAGTCGGTGAAGGATGCCAGTTGGTCAATTGCATCATTGATAAGCATGTCCATATTCCCCCATACACTCAAATCGGGGTTGACCCCGTTCAGGACAAAACACGCTTCCATGTGTCAGAAAAGGGCATCGTTGTCGTTCCAGAAAGCTATCACTTCACCAACTAACCGTTAACCGTCCTCTCCCCTCTCAAGCATAAAAAAACCGTATTTCTTGCGAAATACGGTCAAATGTACTCTCTTAAAGGGAATATTTTCAGGGGTGACCTTGAATAGAGTATGGAGCAGTGTGTATGAGTACAATGTATATGAGTACAATTTATATGAGTACAATTTATATGAGTACAATTTATATGAGTACAATGTGCATGAGTATGGGGCACCTTTGCTCAGGGAAAAACAGTAAAAACCCCACGGATTCTATTCCCCTTTTACAATGTACTGGTTTCATTCAATTTTCTTAAAAGAGAATAAATCAAACCTCAATTATCAATAAAAATAATTGATTTATATAGAATATTTCGTATATAAATGATCTAACTTGATGACTTCAAGACAGACCTTCGACGAGAGTCATCCATGATCATGGAGCAAAATTAATGCAAACGATTCAACGCAAATTATCGGAAAAGAAACATATTGCCCTTGTAGCGCACGATCACCGCAAGGCTGACCTACTCGCATGGACCAAGCAAAACCAAGCGCAACTCGCCAATCATACGCTTTACGCAACGGGCACAACCGGTCACCTTTTGCATCAAGAGACAGGCCTCGACATTATTCAAATGATTAGTGGTCCAATGGGCGGAGATCAGCAGATTGGCGCTTTAATTTCTGAATGTAAGATCGATGTTTTAATATTTTTCTGGGATCCGCTCAACGCAGTGCCGCATGATCCAGACGTAAAAGCACTCCTGCGAATTGCCAGTGTCTGGAATATTCCGATGGCACTCAACCGCGCCACAGCCAATTTCATTTTTTCATCCGCGTTGATAGCACAGAGCACCGATATCGAGATCCCTGACTACCAGTCCTATATCGAGGCCCGGAAAATACTATAAACAGCTGAATTATAATTTAGACACCGCGTATGGCCCCTCAAGAAGCTCTTTGACAAAGGTGGAACCGCCTGCATTGTAGGCAACCCAAACTTTTTCTCTTGCTCGGGTCATTGCAACATAAAATAACCGCCGTTCTTCTGCATTCGGGAAAGTCTCATTTGATAATGTTAATACATCATCTAAATGCAAGGTTTTCGTTTTGGTCGGAAACTGCCCTTCATCCACATTCACAATGATCACAAAATCGGCTTCTTTGCCCTTACTGGCATGACAGGTCATGAACTGAATATCAAGCTGTTGGTATTGCTTTTGCCATGCTGTCAGTAATTCCGGTTTGTGATAGTGATTTCGGCCAAGAATTAATAGTGATTTGACTTCATTTTTGGCTGAACGCTTGCGATTTAGTTGCTCGATGACCTTTTCAATCCGTGCTTGGGGCAACAATGCCACCGCATTGCTTTTCTGTATTTTCAGACTATTGAGTGACTTCGGTATCTGCTGCGGATTAGCCTGCACAAAGGTATTTGCTACCTCAGCCAATCGGTTATTAAACCGATAAGTGGTGTCAAGATGCGTCACTGTCGATGCAGGAAAACGCTGCTTGAAGCCCGTGGTTAAATCAACATTGGAACCGGCAAACTGATAAATTGATTGCCAGTCATCACCGACGGCAAAGAGATTCCCGTTCGATTGATACTGTTTGCAAAGCGCCTCTAATAACGCAAGACGCGGCGGCGAAATATCCTGATATTCATCAACCATGATGAACGGCCAACGGGATTGATACTTTTTCTTCCTGACATAAGCTGTCGCCTGGCTGATCATCAGATTAAAATCCAGTTGTCCCTGAGTCTTAAGCATCTCATTCCATGCCTGATAACATGGCCAGCATAATGCAAGCTCACTGTTCAGACGCGGATAATCTGCTCGCTCGACGATTTTTTGCTGAATCTCTTTTTTACTCGCTCCCAACAGCGACAACTGCTCGACTTGCTGAGCCAACCAAGAAATCAATTTAGGGTTTTCGACATGACTCCCCAGCTCTTCATCCCCTTTGATATAAGCAATCGGCCATTGATTTAGGTGTTTTTGCCACCGTTTAAAGTTTGTCGGTGTCATCCAGTGTTTTTTGAGCCAATCGGTCATCCAGGCTTCTTTGAGCTTGGTTTCGCCAACGATCGGGGATAGTTGCACGCCTTGCCCTTCCACCTCATGAATAATCCGCAATCCAAGCTGATGAAATGTATTCACTGTGACATGTTGCGCTGCCGGCCCCACCCGGTCTTTCAATCGTTGTTCCATCTCTAATGCCGCATCTTTACCGAATGAAAGCAATAGGATTTGATCGGCCTTTGCCAACCCACTTTCAATCAAATAGGCAACCCGGGCAGAAAGCACGCTGGTTTTTCCCGAGCCGGCACCAGCGAGCACCAAATTGTAATCATCATTCAAAAGAACGGCGGACTGCTGCGATGGATTTAAAGGCGAGGATTCCAGTGAGTGAAATAACGTCTCCCAGCGCTCACGCTGTGCCTCAATCCATGTTTCGTTACGCTGTGACAACATTACGGAAGGTTGATGATACCATGCAACAATCTCTGCAATCAGCCCGGGAACCCGTTGCTCAATCTCATCGAGAGACATCCCCAATGCTGTCAAATCTTGGCTCACCTGCCGGTGCCATTCTCTGATCTTGGAATGCGCGAGAAAAGCGGGTTCATTCTGACGTTGACTCAACGCTTGCTGCCAAGCCGGTAAGTAAGTTGCAAGCTGAGCACACTGCGATTGGTGCCATTGACGATAGGCAGCAACCGCTTGGTCAGCAAACTTTCGGCACTGAGGCCAAGGTAATCCGCGAATTAACCAACTATAACGCTGGCCATCATGCACATGGGCAAAAAACTCAAGTTCGCCCCACACAATCCCGCGTCGGACACGGACCGAACCATCCCAGACTGCAAATGGAATTCTTTCTTCTGCAACACGAGAACGGACGATGAGTTTTTCGCTATCAATCGCGACTTGGTAAAACTCATCATTCATAAAATATTTCGCAGTATTACTGGCTTTCAGCTGCATCAGTTATGCTCATTGACTTAAATTTCAACGTATAAGTTGGGTTACACGCGTAAGAATATCTGAAGTATACCCTTCGTGCAGTCTAAATCCTGCCCGAAGGACACGAGGGTCTATTTATATATAAAATAGTCAATTATCTCAACGATTCTGAGGCATCATACCAACATCATGGTTTGGCTAACATTCACAGACGCAACAAATACCACAACCAGGCAGTTTGATACGTCAACGGTTTGTCATTTCCCAATTGAGGATGACACCATATTTTTCATCCTTCTTGCGACAAAGACGGACAAAAGTTCAATACGTTACAGCGCAGTTCTGATATCATCCACAATAGTGGCACAACATGAATGAAATGGTTGAAATCCTGTGAAATTCCTCAGTCGGGTTCGTGGTTATTGGGCGAATAAAACGTTCCATTATTCTGTCTTAATTTTAATTGCACTGTTAGGCGTGGTGGTGCCGACTTGGCATTATCAACTGTCTACTTGGATCACGCCGCTGATTCTGGGGATTATTGCCGCAGCACTGACAGAACAAGATGACAGCATTATCGGTAGGCTCAAGACCATCGGTCTGGCACTGATCTGTTTTGCGATTGCGACATTTTCGATTGAAATTCTGTTTTATCACCCTATTCTGTTCGCGATCGGTTTATCAATTTCCACATTTGGTTTCATCATGCTCGGCGCAATCAGCTCTCGTTATGCCAGCATTGCTTTCGGCTCATTATTGATAGCCGTATATACCATGATTGGTGAACACCAAAGTCCCGGATTCTGGTTTCAACCGACGTTACTACTTGCTGGCGCGCTATGGTATTTTCTTATCTCAATCGTATGGCTGATCCTGTTCCCGAACCGCCCGGTACAACAGAATCTCTCGGCTGTCTTTCTCAATCTGGCTGATTACTTTGCGCTGAAAAGCGAACGGTTCCACCCGGCCTCACAAATGCAGGTCCAACCCTCTCGGATCCGTGAAGCCAATTTCAACGCACAGATTGTGACAGCATTGAATCAATGTAAGGCGACCTTACTTTCCTATAGTAAAAAAGGTCAGATTCATACCACCAGCCATCATTTTCTGAACACTTACTTTCTCGCGCAGGATATTCATGAGCGTATCAGTTCAACACACTATCGATATCAGGAACTCGCGGAACATTTCGGGCGCAGTGACATTCTTTTCCGTTTCCGGCATCTTTTAGAAACGCAAGCCCAAGCGTGTCGGGAAGTCGCAACAAGCATCAAAGAAAACCGGACATACCAACACCCGAATGCATCCGCGATAGCACTCGATGAACTGCACCTCTCGATGCAGTATTTGCACACACATTCCCGTCCTGAGTGGAAATCGTTATTCGCCCAGCTCCATTATCTTTTTAGTAACTTGTCAACTATCGAAAAGCTGCTCAGTAATATTGGGCATCCAGAAAGTCAGCAGTTTGATGAAAACCAACTTTCCGATACTAATCCTTATGGTTTGAGAAGTATGTGGCAGCGTGTCTGGAATAACATGAACCGCGATTCACTGTTGTTTCGTCATGCCATTCGCATGTCCGTGACATTCACAACCGGATATGCCATTTTGCAAACGCTCGATCTGGAACTGGGATACTGGATACTCCTCACAACACTGTTTGTCTGTCAGCCCAATTTCGCCTCGACCCGACAAAGAATTACGCTCCGCGTTATCGGCACCATTTCCGGGCTGTTTATCGGTGTCTTACTGCTCACTTTGTTTCCCTCACAGGCAAGCCAAGTCACCATGATCGTTATTTCTGGCGTGATGTTTTTTGCATTCCGCAACAATAATTATGGCTACGCGACCGGATTTATCACGGTCTTGGTACTCTTTTGTTTTAATCAGATGGGCGCCGGATATGCGGTGGTACTGCCGCGTTTACTCGATACCCTCATTGGATGTGGCCTTGCTGTGCTTGCGGTGTCTTTTATTCTGCCGGACTGGCACGCGAAAAGGCTTCACCGAGTCATGGCTGAAGCCATTCGGAGCAATAAAAATTATCTGGATCAGATGATGGTTCAATACCGTATCGGCAAGAAAGATAGTTTGGGCTATCGTGTTGCGAGAAGAGAAGCGCATGATCAGGATGCCGCGCTCACCACAGCAATCAATAACATGTTATCTGAACCGGGTAAATACAGAAAAGCTGAAGAAGACTGTTTCCGCTTTTTAACCTTAAATCACGCCCTGCTCAGTTATATTTCAACCATCGGTGCACACCGGACACTATTGGGAGATGAATCGTTTCTCCACTTGGTTCTTAACGGGCATCGTGTCATTCACCAGCATCTACAACAGCTCCACGAGCAGCTGGAAAATCACCAAAACAACGCTGATATTAGTCAGATTGAAGACGCGGGATTAGAAAAGCAGCTGGCAGAATGGCATGAGGAAGATCAAGGCTCGGTCCGTTTGGTATTGCAACAACTGCACCTGATTCACCGGATTCTTCCTGAACTACACTCACTGACCAATAAACTGGCTGGCAGCGTCGAACAGGCATCACGCTGAGACAACCCGCCCGGCTCATTGTCCAGACGCGACACAAGACCGCAATATCATCGGTGAGGAAATGCAGCCGAATGCATTTGAATTGGCATGCTTATGCATATCAAACCGGCCAATACTGATGTTTCGTTGCAAATATACCCACCCCTATGCAGCATTCTTGCTTTTGTCTGACATTACACGGACAAAAAAAGCCGTCGAAAAACTTAGACTCTGAACTTGGGCTATACAGATTGGGCCGTACAGAAAAGAGACAAAATCACAATGTTGCGGCCTGACTTAATCATCAGTGATGGAGAAATGGAGTATAACGATGCAGACACAACTCAGTCATAGTTACCATGATTTCCCGGTATCCGCACCTAGTCTGTCAAGCTACCAGTTTGAATCATTAAAAGCGCAGCTCAAGCAGTTGACGCCAGCACAATTGCGCAGCCTTCAGAACGAAATCGATGCAAACTTATCTTCGGAAAGTTCGCCGCTTCTGACTCACGAAGAGTTGGATGTGCTCTCCAGCCTGTTTTAAGCGGCTGTCCGTGATACATCAGTTTACTTGCACTTATAGCGCTCAAGAAAAAAATGTACCTGAGTCATATTTTGGCTATAATATAAACACGACCAAGGGAGTTTTTATGTCTATATCTGCACTTCAGTCCGGTTATCAAATGATCGATCATGCGACTCAAATGACCAATGAGGCAAGTCGTGATCTGAACCGTACGGCGCGCCATCGCTCCGACGAACAAATGCAGCAAGAACCCCGCGCGGTCGATCCATCACTCGCCCCTCAACAAAATACGATTCGCCAGCAAAAAGAAACTGCTGACAAAAATCCGGATCAAACTCAGGTTGACGCCCTCATGAAATTGAATCAGGCAACACAATATAACCGTGTTGGAACCAACGTGATTCAGCGTGAACAGGACATGATCGGCTCTTTACTCGATGTTCAAGTCTGATTGCAACACTGGATCGTCGTACACATAAAATTCATATCCATAAAAGTAAAAGTACGAAACTCTCGCTTATTCCACTAGTTCCGGCCACAGCAATGCCAAATCGAGATGTGCTTCAATGGCATCAGCAACCCGATTGAGCGCATCTTCTTTCCGCTGTACGTGATCAAGTGTTTGGAGCTCTCCGCTACCAGCCCATTGACACAAACATTGCATCACTTCCGTTTGATCAAAAATACCATGCAAATAAGTCCCAAACACCTGATTCGCATCATCCACTAGGCCATCTTCCCGGCCATCTTGTAACTGAATTACGGGCCGATCACCATTGCCATCGCGCCGCTGTGAGTGTCCAGCGTGAATTTCATATCCTTGTACCCAAGCATCCTTCCCCGCAAGGCTGAGTGAGCCTTGCACGTTCGTCAGATGCTTTTGCGCCACCAGTTCAGTATCGATATCCAATAACCCAAGCCCCTGACTCACACCCGGCTCCCCTTCGATCCCCAATGGGTCACTCACCATCTGACCAAGCATTTGGTATCCGCCACAAATACCGATGACTTTACCGCCATAACGCAGATGCTGCATGATATCTTTATCCCATCCTTGCGCGCTCAGCAATGCCAGATCAGCACGGGTTGATTTACTGCCGGGAAGAATGATCAGATCCGCATGACGGAGGCTTTCTCCTTTCCTGACATAACGAAACGAAATTTCCGGGTGATGACGCAAAGCATCAAAGTCAGTATGGTTGCTGATACGAGAGAATACCGGTACGACCACTTTTAGCTTCTCATCACCTTCACGGACTTCGGTGGCAACAATCGCATCTTCAGCCTCAATATCCAATCCATGTAAATAAGGCAGTACACCAATCACTGGTTTCTGGGTTTTCTGCTCCAACCAGTCAAGTCCTGACTGAAGTAAACCAATATCGCCCCGAAACCGATTGATAACAAAACCAACGACTCGCGCTTGCTCAGACTCAGAAAGCAATGCCAGTGTGCCATACAAATGTGCAAAAACACCGCCACGATCAATGTCCGCAACAATAATCACCGGCACGTCAGCCGCTTCAGCAAACCCCATATTGGCAATATCATTTGTACGCAAATTAATTTCGGCAGGGCTGCCAGCCCCTTCAATCATGATACTGTCGTATGATTCACTAAGATGCTGAAAGGAATCCATCACCACATGCAGTGCGGTCTTCTTATAATCATGGTAACAATCCGCTTCCATATTGGTGACAGCTTTGCCTTGCAGAATAATCTGCGCTCCCGTATCGGAATTCGGTTTGAGCAATACCGGATTCATATGCACGGAGGGTTCAATCCCTGCCGCGAAAGCCTGAACCGCCTGAGCACGACCGATTTCTCCCCCATCAGGTGTCACGGCACTATTCAACGCCATATTCTGAGGCTTAAAAGGCGTGACCCGAATCCCCCGACGATAAAGCACCCGACACAGTCCGGCAACGAGGACACTTTTCCCTGCATCAGAGGTGGTTCCCTGAACCATCAGTGCATTCAACGAAGATTTCATAATCGAGCCGCTCCATCAGAAATAAGCAACTGTCACTATCAGAATTTTGGAATTCACTCAAAGAATCATAACCAGCTGATAGGTAACACTTGAATATCTTCCTTAATCGTTTAAATTAAAAATCAATATATTATACTTCTCTATATACAAAGGGAATTAAACCGATAGGACGTTTTATGCTAAGACAGGCTTTCAGTCTAACCATCACCGGCCTTGCTTTTATCTTTGCGCCGCTGGCAGCCCATGCTGCAAATTTCAATTACAACTATCTTGAAGTCCGAGTCGGTGGCGGGCCTGAATCTATTGGTTCTGAATTCAGCATGAGTATCGTGGACAACTTCCATGTGCTTGCGCACGCTGACACCCAGATGGATAACGATTGGGATCTTGCAGGGGGGATTGGCTTTAACGGGCCAGTGACACAGTTTGCAGACATGTTCGGTGCCATCTTGTTACATCAAATCAAACGCCCGGAAGATGAAGGTGGTAAGTCCGATACGCTGGGAGAGATTAATATCGGTGCTCGGCTATGGCTGGGTGAGAAACTCGAAGTCTATGGCAAACTGGGTAAGCTTGATGAACATTCTGTCGTCAGCTTCGGTGCGCGTTTCCACTCGACTGATCAACTCTCTCTCAATATGGGATTTGACAACAACGGGCTTTGGGGGCCGCGAGCTATCCTTGGGGTTCGTTACGAATATTAATCACCGCTGACCGGTTTCTTGCTCTGGAAGCCGGTCAAAGCATCTCATCAGGGATGCCCCTCCCATACACCGCAAATAATCCATTAATGTGATTGTAGCGCTTTCGATGTCTGCGGCGTCCAATGGTTATCTCTGAAATGAACCAGCGCCTTATATAAGTTCTCTTCCCGAATGGGTTTAACCAGAATGTACTCTGCTCCTGCATGTAAGAAATCATTTTTCGTTTTTTCAGTATCATCCGCAGTACATGCATAAATGGGGGTATCTAGCCTGAGTTGATGTTTCACAAAATCGGTGACTTCAACCCCATCCATTCCCGGCAACTGGTTATCCATCAAAATTAAATCAAAGCCCATTTTTTTAAGCGTTTCCACCGCAACCGTTCCATCTTCAACCCATGTCACCCGCAAGCCAAAACGCTCACAGAATGCCTTCGCAATATAGGCATTGGTCTTATTGTCTTCAACTAATAGTACATGAGGAGATTGCTCGAACAACTGACCAGACGGCACCTGATCAATCGTCTCTTTCACTTTTTTAGCATGGTATTGCTCAACCTCAATCGGGATCGTGAACTCGAAGCTGCTTCCTTTACCAACCTGAGATGAGACCGATACGACGCCTCCCATGAGTTCCACCAGATTTTTCACAATCGATAGCCCTAAACCACTCCCGCCAAATTCGCCGTTCGATGCCGTACCGCCTTGAATAAAGGGTTCAAAGATCAACGAAAGGTCATCATGTCCAATGCCAATACCGGTATCAGAGATGAAGACATGAAACATTGCCCCTTCTTCTGAATGGTTTAAATTGATCAGTACACAAATCTCACCTTCACGGGTAAATTTAATGGCGTTATTCAGTAGATTAAAGGTGATTTGATTCAGACGGATTTGATCAATCACCACGATGGTATCTTTCTGAATATTGGTCATGACATCGAGTTCTAGTCCCTTTTCCTGACATAACGGCTGATAAATCCGCTCGATGACTCGAACCATCTCAATCAAGTGGAAATGAACCGGATTCAGTTTGAACTTATTTTGCTCAATCTTGGAGAAATCCAGAATATCATTCAAAACCGCAAGCAGATGTTCGCTACATAAACTGAGCACACCAACCTGTTCACGCTGCTTGTCATCCGTCACACTCTCTTTCAATAATTGTGAAACACCCAAAATCCCATTTAAAGGTGTTCTGACCTCATGACTCATCCGGGCCAGAAAACCGGCTCTCGCACCAGCAGCTCTTTCTGCTTCACTGCGCGCCAAATGGCTTTGCTTCTCAGCTTCAGCGATGGTTGTGACATCCTGCCCTTGAGTCAGGACCGACTCAACATGGCCTTCGCTCACTATTGGTGAAATCGTCCAGCGGAATATTTGACCTTCAAACTCAGTCGCAACTTCGTTCAGCGTCTCTCCGCTGGATGCCTTTTTGATACTCGGAATTAATCGTTCTTTTAGTTCATAGAACGTAGCGACTTGATTCTCTTTTGAAAACTGTTTCACCGCGGCCGGATTCATCCGTAGTAAACGGCCATCTGCGCCCCATAAAATGGTTGGAGCAATAGAGAAGTTGAACAGATTCTCAAATTGCTTTTCTTGTTCAGATAAACGCTTAAAGGTATGTTCAAGTGCTCGCCCGAATAGGTCAAACTCCTCGATCTTTGAACCATGAAAAACATGCTCGGCCCCACGGTCCACAATTGAGCGACTAAACTGCACCAGTTTTTCAATCTCAGCACGAATGCGCTTATGTAACCATCGCCACAAGATGAAAGAGAACAATACGGTCGCCACGAGAATAAACACCACACCATAATAAAAATTACGCTTCAGTTTGACCACATTCTGATTATCCTGAACGGCATACATCATCAGCTGTGTCGGTTTATCATCAACATTCAGCTCAGTCGTGTTGACCGTATAAGACTCAAGCCGATCAGAATGTTGGGGGTTAACAAGCACATCCTGCTCTGAGTATGACTCTTCTCCGTTGAGCGTCGTCGAAAGCACATTGGACCCGATCGCTAAGATCAAATTCTGCGAATTACTGCGGGAGCGAATTTGTTCGATAAGATTGTAATTATTATTAATCACAAACATGACGTATAAGTAACCGATCAATTCACCAGAATTACTCACCAGCGGCGTTCTTCTTGCCAAACCATAAACGGTCTCCAGTAAAGACGGTATTTTCACCAACATCCATTCACTGTTCACTGCAATCCGGTGTGAAACAGATTCCAATTCATTCGGCACAATGCCATAGAACTGAGCGTTCCCGTCATCCCACAGCATATGATTCAACCCAGCAATAAAACGGACATCCGGGGTATTATCCGGGTCAAGCTGGTCAACGGCACGGAAATATTGATCAATATATTGCGATTTCCCAGAACTTACCGCATGTAATAAATCAGCATTTTTCGCACTACCATCTTGATGGATTTTGAGTAAAGACAGACGGAAATTGACCATGCCCTGCACTAATCCTGAAGTCTGATTTGCCGTTCGCTGCACTTCCTGAGCGATCAACTGACTACTGATCTGATAGTTTTGAAACAGGACACTAAAGGTCAGAATGACAATAATAATTGTAATTGCCCGAGTAAAGTAGGTCGCTATCTTCTGTTTCTGATGAATAGGGCTCGGTCTGACATTCATAAAACATGGTCTCTTTCTTTATCTATCATTTCCGATCGGATCAGTGTCGATCAGAATACCGGAATGCTCGTTGTTTCAACGCTTCAACTCGCTCGGGTTGATCTGCACTGGAAACTACCTCAAAGTCCCCGGAATAAACCGTCGGTACCTTTTTCCCTTCAAGATCCCACTTGATGGCTTCTGCCATTGCAACACCGGTGTCATCATTCATTCGCATCACCGTGACATCCAAATCATGATGCTGTATCGCCTCCAGCTCGGCAGAACCGCCACCCCAGCCATTGATGAGAACATCCTCTCTGCCGAGTTCTTTCAAGGCTTTCACTGCACCGAGAGCAACATCGGTTGAACAGGCATACAACAATTTAATCTCCGGATGCTCTGTCATATTCTCAAGTGTAATTTTATAGGCACTTTCCTGATTGGCCTGAGTATAAAATGATGAGACGAGCGGGTATTCAGTCATCGCTTGAATGAAGGTATCACCTCGGGCTTCGCTCACATAGCCTTGTGAAAAATACAGTACAGAATAAGGTGAATGGGGTTTCAATTTTTTCTTAAAATAATCCACCAACATGCCAGTTCCAATTTCATGGTCAAAACCGATATACATCCAAGGTTGTTGGTGAGCCCAGTCTTTCACGGGTGTCGTCACATTCTGTAAAATCATTTTGGTTTCTCGGCCTCTTAACACATGCTCAATAAATTTTCTGTGTCTGGTGGTATCGAGCGTAAAAATCAAATAGTCGGATTTATTCTTTAATGCTTCCATCAAAGACAGACTTTGTTGACGAATATCCAGATTCGGGCGCGTAAACACTTGATGAATTTCATACTTGATATCCAGCTCATTCAAGCGTAATTCAAAAGCCCGAATGTTACGGCTCCAATAATCCGAGACTTGCTGGCCGGGATAAATCACCGATATTTTTACTGGGTGTTTCTGAGTCGCCTGTAATGGCTTCGGCTCAAGCCGAACCGCATTTGCCAAAGAGAGTGTCAATTGCTTTTGCTTGGGGTTTAAATCAAGAAATTCGTTGTAATGCCAATAGCCGCTTAACGCATACGCTGCTGAATGATAAACAAGGAAGCAGGTGGTTAAAATAACGCCAAAAAGTCTCATTATCATCTTCTCATTAATTGAATATGTTCAACAGAAACAAAAGAAAGAGCTGTCGTGATACGCTCGTAGTACATTAAAAATAAAGGGAAAGTGAGCTGAACGACCCAATACGGGGGACGACAAAAGCAAGGTGAATCGCATCGCTGAGGTGATACAGCCTTAAGTGCCACAAAAGAACATACCACTGCCATCAATCGATAATTCTTCATCAATACCCACCTTATCTCATAAGTGATCGATCTAAGATTAGTACAAAATGAACGTTCTACAGATAGTTATGCATCTTTGTGATCAAAAATTTGCGACGGAAATAAATTTTCGAGCACTATTTTTTCTTTGCGGGTTTTGGAAAAACGTTTGACCTTCGCTTCCATGCGCAACGCGTCACGATGTGTGCCGACCGGATGGCTCCAGACCAGCGTCAGAGGAGATTTGCCCCGTAATGCCTTTGCTCCCTGACCACACTGGTGCTGCTGAAAGCGTCGTGCAATATCGGTTGTTATACCGCAGTAAAGCGCATTTTGGGGCGTTCTGATCAAATAAATCCACCATTCAACGGTTTGTTTGTCAGTCATCAAATCTTATTCATGAGAAGAAAGGAACTCATCCATTTGTGCGCGTAACCACTGAACTTCCTGCTTTAATGCCTCCACTTCTTGTTCAAGGGTGTCGAGTCGTTCTGGTTGTGCTGGAGCCTCCGCTACCGATTCTGCAATATCTTCACTTGCATCATAAGGTGTAAACGTCTGACGATAGCGAATTTCTCTTTTGCCCGGCTCCCGCGGCAATCTGGCCACTAATTCTCTTTCAATCAGCGTTTCCAAGACATGTTCCGTTGTTTTCATATCCGGCAAAGCACAGAGACGATTGGTTCGGGTTCGTAATTCTCCCGGAGTTTGCGGACCACGTAACAACAAGCAGCAAATAATTCCCAGCTCTTGCTCTGTCAGTTGCAAATCTCCGAACTCCGTATTGCAAAAGCGATGTTGGTATTTGCTGGTCCGGCTGTGAAAACCGCTTTCATCACTGACAAACCGACGAGCGATTAAACCTTCCACGGTTTCAATCACTTGAGATTCAGATAAATTCATCACTGGCTCTCGGTTGCTTTTCTGATTGCAGGCAGTGACTAGACTATTGAGACTCAGCGGATAGTAATCCGGTGTGGTAATCGATTTTTCAATTAAACTGCCGATAATCCGCGCCTCATGCGCACTAAGCTCATACTTCATCATGATTTCCTTCATGCTCTATTCAATTGAATTCGGTATAACACCAATATTCAACATCATTAATGTTCGACAACAAAACTACATTTAACTATATGACCATCCTCATCCAACACAACAATTCGTGAACGAAGTAATTCGATATCCGTGAAACTATACGATTTTCTTGCTGTGATATAGCCAGTTCTGAGTTTATCCTGACATGGGTCTTCGAACGGTTCCTCAAAAATAGGAACAATAATCTCTGATGATAATGACATGACTTTTGACGAGTGATAATAGGAATGTCAGTATCATATAGTGACTGACTAAGAAAATAAATCATGTTCAACCGGGGAATCACATTTCCAGCTGCCTCAGATGCTAATCGCTA
Source organism: Vibrio spartinae (assembly GCF_024347135.1). NCBI lineage: Bacteria > Pseudomonadati > Pseudomonadota > Gammaproteobacteria > Vibrionales > Vibrionaceae > Vibrio > Vibrio spartinae. The sequence continues at coordinate 743,814 of NZ_AP024908.1, forward strand.
GAAAATTCAGCAGACAAAGCTACTTTTGATTGATCTCAGGGCTGTTCCCAAGGCGATGGATATGATTTAATTCTGGTAGACCATTTAATAAGACAATAGGAAAGGAACCGATGAGCAGCGTATTTGAAATTGTCTCGCTAGCACGCCGTAAGAACAAACTAAAACGGGAGTTGATCGATAACGAGAAAAAAGTTCGGGATAACCGTAAACGTGTTGACCTGCTTGATAACCTGCTAGATTACATCAAACCTGAAATGACACACGATGAGTTCATTGCCATCGTGAAAAACATGAAAGCAGACTATGAAGATCGGGTGGATGATCACATCATCAAAAGTGCGGAAATTTCCAAAGAGCGCCGGGAAATGAGCCGTCGCATTAAAGAGCTAACCGAACAAGATAAGCTCCAGACTCAGGGTAAAAAATAATCCCTACAGCATCGTAATTGATCCAGATAAACCCACAGCCATGTGGGTTTTTTACGCTGCCATATTTTTCAACGTATAAGCTTTCAACGTATAAGCTTTCAACGCATGAGCTTTCAACAACATGAGCTTTCAACAACATGAGCTCTCAACGACATAATTGTTCTCAGCGACATGGCAGCACACGCTTGTCACCATAGAAAACACCTTTATCTCGTCATAATCCCCTAATATTTTTATGTTTTTATTGATCTGATTTCAAGCTAGACTCAATGGAAGCCCTCATATCAATAAAAGGAAAACATCATGATCGAACAAGGTCAGAAACTCCCTGCAGCAACGTTAAGTCAACTGACAGCAGATGGCATCGTCAATCATCAGGTTCAAGAACTGTTTGCCGGTAAGAAAGCGGTTTTATTTGCTGTTCCCGGTGCATTTACACCAACCTGCTCGGAAGCTCATCTGCCCGGCTATGTTGTGCTGGCCGACCAGTTAAAAGCGAAAGGCATTGATATTATCGCATGTGTTTCTGTCAATGATGCATTTGTAATGCAAGCATGGGGTGAAGCGCAGAATGCTTCAGAAATTATGATGCTGGCTGATGGCGGTGCCAGTTTCACCAAAGCGATCGGTCTGGAAATGGATACCGAGCAATTCGGTGGCATTCGCTCGCAACGCTATGCCATGATCATTGAAGATGGCGTGGTCAAGCAGCTCAATGTTGAACCCCCGAAATCATTTGAAGTCAGCAACGCTGAAACAATCCTTGCCAGTCTATAAATCGCATTGGCAGAGATCAAAAAAAAACGGAAACCGAGGTTTCCGTTTTTCATGTATTGAGATTCACCGCACCACACAATCAGTCACGCTATTCACGCCGTTAAATTCGGTAATATCGGGCTGCCTTTTAAACGATGGAATTCAGACAAGGCCACTTTATCTGCCAGCGTGTCAACGTGTGCTTCAGACAAGTCACACCAAAAGACTTCCTCAGCTTCGAAAGACGAGATACTGCCATCCCAAAAACTGACAACATAATAATGCAGAAGTTGTATCTCTGTTGTCGGGTGATAGAGCGAACAGAGATAGTGATAATTTTTCGGGGTAACACCGAGTTCTTCCTGAATTTCACGGAACAGCGCTTCTTTTTGCGACTCACCCAATTCAATATGACCACCGGGAATAGCAACAATATCAGGATCACATGTTTTATCTTTCGAACGCTTTTCCAGCAGGACCTGGGTATCATCAACCAATAAAAAAGACACACATTCATGCACTTTCATCATTTTATTCTTCCTCCGGGCCATAACTCACACACCAGCATCACTTCATGATAAACCGATTCCTATCGTCCAGCATACACCGATGTCAACCAACAGTGCTAATACCGATACCAGATACATCAGTCGAATCGTGCGCTGGATATCATCTCGCTCAATCGGACGGTGATACTCACCAATCCAAGGCTTTTCTATCCGCTGGCCGAAATAATCATTTGCACCGCCAAGCTGTATACCCAAAGCACCGGCAACCGCCGCTTCCGACCATGCACAATTCGGGCTTTTATGTTGATAGCGATCCCGCCAACCAATGGTGAATGCGCCTCGCGCATCGTAACGCAACAACAAAGCAGCCAGAGAAAATAGTAACCAGCTCAAGCGCGCAGGTAACCAGTTCGCCAGATCGTCCATTTTGGCAGAAACATAGCCCAACGCTCGGTATTTTTCATGATGATAACCCACCATTGAATCCAACGTATTGACCGCTTTATACGCCATTGCCAGCGGCACACCACCAAGAAACAGATAGAACATCGGTGCAATAACCCCATCAACCGTATTTTCTGCAACCGTTTCGACCACAGCACGAGAAATCTGAGCATTGTCGAGGTGACGGGTATCGCGCCCCACAATATAAGATAATTGTCGGCGACTCTCTTCGATATCGCCCTGCCCCTGCGCCCGATAAACCAGATTGGCACAATCAGCCAAACATCGACCAGCCAATGTGGTATAAGCCAACCATGCGGTCACTATCACACCAACCCACGGATGAATCGCTGCGGCAGCTTGTAACACCAGCCAAGTCAGCCCCCAACTCAGCGCCACAATCACAATCCATAATCCGGCCCCTCCCGCATACAGCACACGCTCACTATGACTCAAACGACGAATCATCTGTTCTGTACGCGTAATCGCCGTCCCGATCAACCGAATCGGGTGCGGCCAATGAGGCGGATCACCAAGGATTAAATCGAGAATAAAGGCACTGCAATAAATCAACAGGCTCATGGGCGAACGCTTCCCCGTCGGAACCAATGCAACAATAAATCGGGATTCTGACCAAAATGGACATGGAGATAACTCGCCAGCGTATTCTTGACTTGATACCCGCCTTGCCAACGCTGCAAAACCTGACCGTCCCGCACTTTAGTACAGGTGAAAACCGGAACAAGGTCGGTTGTGAATTCGGAGTAATGAAACTCATGCCCCCGAATCTCCTCACCTTGTGAAGCAATCAACACATCTTGGTTCGCAGCAACCTGACAATAACCAAATCGCTTCAGCGAAGTCGTCATCGAACTATACCCCTGAAAAATACCACTCATGGGATGGGTCTGCCCGGCTTGATCAACCAAACTTTCACCCAAATACATGAGTCCGCCACACTCTGCATAGATCGCAACCCCTTGCTCATGAGCACGCTTTAATGCTGCCAGCATGGGTTGGTTGGCTGACAACTGTTCGGCATACAATTCAGGGAAGCCCCCGCCAATATAAATCAGATCCGCATCAGGCAGAGCCTGATCCTGCAAAGGGCTGAAACGAACTATACGAACCCCGCTTGCTGCCAAGAGATCAAGGTTATCCTGATAATAGAAATTAAAGGCATCATCATAAGCCATTGCTAATGTCAGCCCGTCTCCTTGCCCTGTTAGAGCCAGCGCCAGCGTGTCATCAGTTACTGGTGCCGGCGGCAACGCTGAGAGCTGAAGCAGTAAATCCAGATCAAGGTGCTGTTCAATCTGATCGGCCAGCTGATCCCAAGCGTCATCATAAGCCGCTTGCTCATGCGCCGTGACCAACCCGAGATGACGAGAAGGTAATTCAATCGCTTTGAGATGCGGTAAACGCCCGATCACCGGAATGTCGGTATAACGTTCAATTGCGGTTTTCAATAAATCGAAGTGACCGTCCGAATTGACTTGATTGAGAATCACACCGGCGATGTTCAAGGTTGGGTCAAACTGCTGAAACCCCAGCACCGTTGCAGCTGCCGACGTTGATACCGCTTTTCCGTCAATCACCAGAATCACCGGACAAGCCAGTTGTTTTGCCATTCCGGCACTGCTGCAATAGTGAGGGTCCGTGCCGTAACCATCGTATAACCCCATCACCCCTTCAATGATGGCAACATCAACCTGAGCGACACGTTGGTAAAACGTATTCAATAACACCGCCTGCGGTAACATAAACTCGTCCAGATTTCTGGATGAGGTGCCAGAAACCCGCGAATGCCATGCCGTATCAATATAGTCGGGACCGACTTTGAACGGCTGAACCGACAAACCTCTGCGTCGAAATGCGTGCAGTAAACCTAAGGTGAGGGTCGTTTTGCCACTGCCACTGCTCGTGCCACCAATTAAGAATGCATTCATGTCGGTTTAACTCTCATGTCGGTTTAAAGCTGATTTCTAATCAAAACAACACCATAGCAGAAGTAACCAGACCTGATCACCACAAAGTTATCGTTCTGCCTCACTTGAATCTACAAAAGTGTTTACAAAAAGCGCCATCGCCGATAAAGCTGAGAAATCACCCAATATCCATCGGGATAACATGATGAACGGAATCGAACATCAGATACGTTATCAGGATGATATCAAGAGCTTCATCAAATTTTCATATTGATGACCGATAATACAAAGATCAGACGACAGGACATCCGCAACCGGCTTGAAACCACTCAAACGCTATCAGTACGAACATTATGCCGTACTTTGTAAACTCGCCTACCCTCGAATATTCAGGCATACCCGGTATGGTTTTGATCCTAACGGGCAACGTATCATTCGTGATCGACACAGTAAAACCATGATCCGGGTACTATGGAGCCGCCAAAAGGACGAAGTCGTGGTTGTGTTTAAAGGCTCTCATTCCGTGAGTGATTGGGTGTTAAATCTCGCACTATGGATGAAAGACTGTCGGTCACTCGGGCTGCCTTATCATATTCATGCCGGTTTGTACTATCTGTTGCAACAGGAAAGCCAGCCAGTTCGTAATGAAGATAAACTCGGTGTCAGTATACTGGAAAGGCTGGAAACGATTTTGTTACCACTGATTGAACAGGGGAAACGCATCGTACTCACCGGACATTCATCCGGTGGAGCAATGGCATGTGTTGTGGCGGACTATCTGGAACGCAGAACACCGAAATGTATTAAACGCGTGGTCACCTTTGGTCAACCAGCCGTCGGCAACTGGCACTTCTATAGACAGTATACGTTAAAGCATAAAACCTATCGTATCTGTTGCGACATCGATATTGTGACCTTTTTACCACCATTTCCGTTTATCTACTGGCATGTTGGTAAACTGCTCTGGCTTTATAACGGGCGTATTTATGAAAATACTCCGGCCTTGATCCGACTCGGGCGTTCGCTGCTTAGTTGGGTGATTCGTCCGTTTTCTTATCATTTGATGAGTAAGTACATTCGCAATAAGGATTTCTTTGACGAGCGCTAGAGATGGGATGAGGTAAAAAGACTGACCGGTAAGTCGGTGCCGGAAATATAAAAAGAGATATAAAAAAAGACGCTTGAAGCGTCTTTTTTTATCACAATATGGAGGCGCGTCCCGGAGTCGAACCGAGGTCCACGGATTTGCAATCCGCTGCATAGCCACTCTGCCAACGCGCCAAATTATTTCGTTCTCAATCATCGTAGATGGTGCCCCGGGCCGGACTTGAACCGGCACAGCGCGAACGCCGAGGGATTTTAAATCCCTTGTGTCTACCAATTCCACCACCAGGGCAACGCTAAAAGCGATGGTAACACCATCTCTCATCGGTATGAACCGTGAGAACGAAGCATACTTTATCGGATTAAAATTGGAGGTCAACAAAAATTTCTCTATTATCAATCAAATGGCTAATAAACATGCGCATCGGTATAGACAGCGTACAATCCGGATAAAAACCAGTCACCCCCCTGTAGCCACAATCATGGCCTTTTCATGTCCAGCACTGCGCTGGTAACCGCGTTCATTCCATTTTCAAGCATTCAGGCATTTTCTCTTCATATTTTTATGTCATGTTACATGATTTTTGAATCTATCGGATTTCTCACAAACTGATTCCCCTTCTATATTCAACGGATTATGATGACCCCTATCATTAACGTTCAGCCACTCGGCTTACCAACAAGAGCGAAAAGAAAAGGGGAAATTCAGATGAGTGAGAACCAATACGTACCACCTAAAGTCTGGAAGAATGAACCAAGTTCAGGGAATCAATGGGCGAATATTAACCGTCCGGAAGCAGGGGCAAGATTTGAGAAAGATCTGCCTGTTGGTGGGCACCCATTCCAACTTTATTCATTAGGTACACCGAACGGCCAAAAAGTCACAATCCTGTTTGAAGAGCTATTAGCATTGGGCATTAAAGCAGCCGAATATGACGCTCATCTCATTAACATCGGAGACTCTGAGCAATTTTCATCGGGATTCGTTGCCGTCAATCCAAACTCAAAAATCCCTGCTTTGGTTGATAACTCAGGAGATGAAGCTGTTAACGTGTTTGAGTCAGCTTCTATATTGGTCCACCTTGCTGAAAAATTTGGCAAGTTTTTACCGACAAGTGGTTCAGCAAGAACTCAAACATTGAACTGGTTGTTTTGGGCGCAAGGCTCCGCACCGTTTTTAGGCGGTGGTTTTGGTCATTTCTATGCGTATGCCGATGAAAAACAAGAGTATCCGATTAACCGTTTCGCGATGGAAGTGAAACGCCAGTTAGATGTGTTAGATAAACAACTCGCAGAAAATACTTACGTGGCTGGTGAGGAATATACCATTGCGGATATGGCCATTTGGCCGTGGTATGGCAACCTTGTGTTAGGTCAGGCATATAACGCTGCTGAGTTTTTACAGGCTCAGACATACGAGCATGTTGTCCGTTGGGCAAAACAAATTGAAGCTCGTGAAGCCGTCCAGCGTGGCCGTATTGTCAACCGTACGTTTGGTGAAGAATGGGAACAATTGGCTGAAAGACATAGCGCAGAAGATATTGATAAAGCTCTGAAACTAAAACCATAGAACAATTCAATCAAGCGCACTTGTGAGAGTGCGCTTTTATTCATGACAAATTGGTCTGCTCATATGCTGAGTCAGGACGCCATTCCCCGCTGTTCAAATCATTCTCCCTCGCTATCGATCACTCGATAAATATATTGCTTTTCTCTAATGAAGTATTAGAATCCGCGTCGTTTTGATGCTGTCAAACAACCAACACGACAGTTTATTCCTCATCTATTTGTAAAGGTAAGTATTCATGTCAATGAAATTAGCCAACCCGGCCCCTCTTGGCTTAATGGGTTTTGGTATGACCACGGTATTGCTCAATATTCACAATGCCGGGTTCTTCCCCCTCGATTCAATGATTCTGGCCATGGGGATATTTTATGGCGGACTCAGTCAAGTCATTGTCGGCATTATGTGTTTTAAACGTGGTGACACATTCGGTACAACTGCGTTCACTTCTTACGGTTTATTCTGGCTAACCTTAGTCGGCCTGATTGTCATGCCCAAAATGGGTCTGCCAGCCAGCCCTGCTCACTTTATGGGGTGCTACCTCGCATTGTGGGGAATTTTCACCGGATTTATGTTTATTGGGTCTTTGTGTTATCCAGTCGCCAAGCAAGTGGTATTCGGCTCTCTGACTATTCTGTTTGCATTGCTGGCAATCCGGGATTTCACCGGTAATGAAACCATTGGTATGATTGCCGGTTTTGAAGGTATTTTCTGTGGTGCAAGCGCTATCTATTTCGCGATGGCGCAAGTGCTCAACCATGAATATGGTCGTGTGATTTTACCCGTGGGTGATAAACGCAAGGTCAAGGTTCAACCCGCTGCTGCTTGATCTCATGTCGCCCTTGCCCACTGAATCCCTCCCTATAGAACAACGGTGAGAATCATCATAAAAATCAGCCTGTTTCAACAGGCTGATTCTGTTTGTGTCACTCAGTCATATTTATGATTCGGTAAATCTGACAAAAATAAATACCAAAGCGTTCATCATCAAGACAGTCAATAATTCAACGCACCATGAATAAGTCATGATGCAACTGAAAATTGAACGTCACAACTATCTGATTATAAATCTCGACCAAGCATATCATTTTGAACCATCATACAGACTGTGTTACTCTCAGTAAGCGTATTTTTATCAATGTAAATCTCTTTACTCGTCTTGTCTGTAAAGCAAGAAATTACACTTTATATACATAGGGTAAATAATAAAAACAACTTTGTTAGGTGATCAGGAGCTTTAATGTCAAACTTATATTTAAAACAGGTTTTATGCCTTATTCCGGTATCATGCTTAATCGCTTTTCCGGGATATGCTGCAGAAAATGACTTCTCACTCGGTCTCGGTGCTGCATATTCAACGTCAACTTATAAAGATTATGATGAAAATGTCTTTCCGCTACCGATAGTCAATTACGATAATAAGGTTTTCTTTGTTCATGGACTCTCAGCTGGGGCCTACTTGTATCAGGATGAATACAATGTGTTACAAGCGTCTGTGTCTTACTATGCTCAGGAGTTCGATCCGGATGATGCCAACAATAGCCAAATGAAATTGTTGGACAAAAGAGACAGCACAGCGATGGGCGCAATCTCTTATACATTTCGCTCCCCACTTGGAAATATCACTTCCTCGCTTGCGATCGATGTTCTCGATGAAAGCGATGGCGGCATGATTGCTTCCGCACAATATAATTATCCAATTCCTTTTACTCAGCAATTAACCATCATTCCTGAAGCAGGTATCAAATATAGCAACAGTGATTTGAACCAGCATTATTATGGTGTCAGTTCAAGCGAATCGGCGCGGAGTGGATTAACAGCTTATGATCCCGGCAGTGCAGTCACACCTTATTTCGGCGTCGCATTCAGATATAATGTTTCTGATACTTTAAGTGCATTTATTGCCAGCCGTTATCAAGTATTACCCGACGAAATCCAAGATAGTCCAATGGTTGATTCTAGTCACACCATTCAAACAAGTGCTGGTATTTCTTATCGCTTTTAATTGCATAAAAACCAAAACAGAGAGTCAATCGACTCTCTGTTTTTTTTAAATGATTTGCTGTTTTTAAATAAAGTCATCTGACAGACGAACGACTTTTTATCAAACGACCGATAATACCGGGATAATAACGCCAGTTGTAATCAAATATTTCCATTAATTGTGGGTTCCCATAGCGAGAAAGGCTAATGGCATGAAAACGATTATGCTGTGCCTTTAGCGTATTGATTGCTTCATTTAACTCTTGAGAAGGTTTCGGTGCCATAAAATCAGAAATCACCACCAAATCAGCATTCTTATATCGATCACTGTGCATGGTCTTAATCGCATCCGATAATGCCAGTTCTAGGTCAGTGCCGCCTTTAAAGGTATAACTCAGAAAGTCACAAACTTCCCTCAGCCCATCTTGCTTCGTTAGTTGATAGGTAATGATTTGTGTTGAGAAAATCACAACATAGCAGTCCCGGTTATCCGCCAGAGCAATCTGCATCAAAGCATAGGCGACCGCTTTGGCACACTGCTCCGGAAACCCGTTCATCGAACCGGACGCATCAATACACACCACAAACGGCCCTTTTTCAATATCCACTTGAGCATTGGCTGGTTTTGTCGTGGTCACTTTTGATAATGTTCGCGATTTACCCTGCATACGATAGTTCAACAACCGCTTATCAATCAAATGCTTATAAAAAATCACTTCCAGCTCAGGATGTGCTAAAAATAGCATCTCATTGGGAAGAATTTTATTCAAATCATCACTCTGATGGACACCAACAATATCGTCGGTGGCCTGATCAGATTGTTCTTCAACCAACTGTAGTGTTTCGACACTTGCCTGCTGCAGATCAGGATCATCCACCTCGCTGGCCATACGACCAAGATTTTCAGCGATCTGTTGAATTTCCTTATGTTTTTTAAGAAATTCAGCATGTTTTTTCATCACGGTCAAATCAACTTTGCCTAACTTGGCACCGGCCATATTCCACAAACGGCGGATACTTTTTATATCGTCGGTATCCGTGACTTGATCCATAGAGCGCAGTGTTTCAATCCGCTTATATAAGTCGTCCAATACCTTATCTTTATTCGCTTCCAGCTCCATCACCTGCGCCTGTTTGAGCGCATTGGATAAACTGTTATACCATTGATCGCAAAAGTAATGGGGAAACATCGGATTACTGAAATTTTTCTTTTGCCCACATAACTGGCGGGCGGTGGTATAAAATGCAGAATGCCATTCAAGTTGTTGTAACACCTCAGGGATTTTCTGAAAAAATGTCTTTTCATCCCAATGAATCACTTCCTGATATAACGCTAATTCCTGTTGAAATCGCTCCGTTTCACAAACATTGGTCATTCTTTTCTTCACCTGACCACGCCACTTGAGCAAATGATTTTGTACCGAAGTATTCACACCTCGGTTTTCAACCGCGATCAACAGCTGAATGTTGTCCATCAGTTCATTCACCGCGGTATCAATTAAACCCGAATCGGCGATTATCATTGCGAGATTTAGTCCGTCAACACCTAACATCACAATCTCCTAAGCGAAATACTGACCGAAATGATTCATCTGCTGAGCGGCTTCTTCACTCGCAGTAATTGATTGCTCCAACTGTTGTTGTAATTGCTGTAATGAACTTTCCATCGCCACAGGCAGCTCAGGATCGATGAAATGATGTGGCAATGCATCATGAAACTGCCGAGATGCCTGACGTAAATGCGTGGCGGCTTGCGCCAATTGATGATGAACCTGTTCAATCCGTGTTTGCCATGCCTGAAAGAGTTGATGCTGATTTTGATGTTGTGTCGTCACGACAGAAACCAGTACCGAACGATTGGCAATATCTTTGATAATCAACAAGTCTTCTGAGTCAACGCCAAACTGAAAAGAACAAAGGGTGGTATTTTGGTTCACATAACCGAATAGCTCACCGCCCCCTTCGCGGATAACCTTGTCAAACTCGGCTTTAGGGACATAAACCCAATGACAATACTTATCAGTATTCTCTGCATCGGTGACAGTTGTATGACTTTGGAGTAACACGATTTTGAGGAGATCTTTGCGATTACCGGATTGATATGTCTTCGCATGTGTCAAATCATAGCTATAGACCTGTTTCTTAATCAACCCTGCGGTTTTCTCAACCGCCAACGGCATTGTATATTTCTCTTCCAGTTCTCGTTGAATATCGGTCAACGCTTCCTGACCGATCTCCATTTGGTGCTCAACATCCTGCTGATCAAACGCATATTTCAACGCAAACTCACGAATTACGTCCTTCACAATGGCAAGAGAATCAGGGCTATTCCACAAACAATCCTGTAACAGAAACAGATCCAGTGGATTAATGCTGTCACGACCGTTAAAGAAAGCACAGGCTTTGAGCAGTTTGACGGCTTTTTTCCAACGTCGGTCAGAAACATACATCTCATCAGATGTCGTCAATGTACTGTTTTCCGCTGCTGTATCAAGCATTGACTTGAGCTGGTAGAGTTTTTCAAAAACATCGTTACTCAACGTCAATTGGTCTAATGCCTGCTGCCACTCATGATATTCCTGATCGGTAATCGCCAATCCTTCTGGAATATGGGCTTCTTGCGGTGTACCCACCGTCAGCATCGACTTAAAATTTTGTTTATCCTGGATGCGATTGACAAAGATCCGCACCAGAATCCGGTCAAATAACGCTTCCAGACCACTGTCTTTATCTGGTAACTCATTCGATGCCGACACCAACAGACGCATGGGTACTCGCTCAACTTCACTACCGTTGTTGAACGTTTTTTCATTCACGACCGTCAGCAATGTATTCAAGATAGCGGGGCCGGCTTTCCAGATTTCATCTAAGAAAACGACCTGAGCCGTGGGTAGATAACCTTTGGTTAACCGAAGGTAACGTCCGTTATCCTTTAATTCTTGAATGCTCAAGGGGCCGAACACCTCTTCAGGCGTTGAAAAACGCGTCATGAGGTATTCGAAATAAGAACTATTTTCGAAAGCTTGAATCAGACGTTTCGCAATCAAACTCTTTGCTATACCGGGAGGCCCCAACAGAAACACACTCTCACCAGCAAGGGCAGAAAGCAGACAAATTTTAATCGCGTGCTCCCGTTCATAGACACCATCAGCCAGTGCTCTGGCTAATTTATTGATTCTTTCTGACAGCAACGCCTTCTGCGAATGACTCGCAGGAATTGAACTTACCATGAAATGACTCACTAGATTCACAAGATACTGAGCTCTTGTTGTAATATTTTTATACAACTTCAGTTTATTATAATTTTATCGTTTTGTTAATTAGATGTTGCACAAGATTTAATTTGTACTGTTGTTTTTATATCAGATTCATAATTCGTGCGATTGGTTGAAACCTATGTTTCCAAATATGAGTTCTGTATCATTATCAACACTGAGATTTATTCAAACTAAAAGCCTTTATTTTTGAGTGTCATAGCGGTATCGTTTCTCCAAGAATACCCGATCACATTTCCGAGCCATCACAGGCCGGATAAGTCAAAGGACTGCATGCGTAAAACGATACATCAGTGGAAACAGATTTCTTTGGTTGAAGAAGAAATCATGCTACCAACCCACCATCCAATCCTTCATACGACGATCATTCATCCCGGAGCCGCGGTGATCCTGCCTGTCAATCAACAGGGAGAGATTGTCATGTTACGACAATTCCGCCCATCAATTCGAAAATGGCTCCTCGAATTACCCGCCGGTACCCGCGAAGCGCCAGAGACACCACTGGCATGTGCACAACGAGAACTCGCTGAAGAAACGGGCTACCTTGCCAGCGAGTGGGTCGCTTTAGGGCAATTAACCCCGCTTGCCGGCTTTTGTGATGAAATTCAGCATCTGTTTGTGGCCAAAGGTCTCTCTGTGACACAAGATTACCAACGCGACGATGATGAGGTCATTGAGATCTTCTGCCTGTCCGTTCAAGCGCTGGAAAAAAAGATTATCGATGGTGAAATTACGGATACCAAAACCATCGCTTGTCTGAGTAAAGCCAAGCTTTGTGGCTATCTATGATAGCGACTTATCAGTTGTCCCGTTGATAAATCGGAATACCATCAAAACAGCGCGCTCAAAAGTTGGATACAATTGGGGAAACGCTCAACACTGGAATCTCTCAACACCAAAACATCGAAATGACCATAAAAAGACAAGGGCGTCGAAGCGCTCACGATGCTGAACTGACGCGCCAGCAAATTTTACGAATTGCAACTGAGCTGTTTTGTGAGTTTGGTTATGCGCAAGTCTCGCTGCGAACCATCAGCGAAAAAGTAGGCATTTCACACAGCCTGATTCGCCACCATTTTGGCAGTAAAGAACAAATCTGGTATTGCATTAACGACAACATGCATCAATTCATTACCCACTATTGTCAAACCATACTGATGCATTTATCCAAAGACATACCAGTCAATGAACTCCTTTATCAGTTTATTGTTCGGATGCTGGCTTTCACTCTCATGAACAAACAACCGATCCAGTTGATGGCAGATGTGGTGCGCCAAAAAGGCAGCAGATTCGACTATTTCATTGATCAGTCCGGTGAAGTGGAGAAACTGATTTCCCATCTGGCTGAAGATTACAACCAACGTTTCCCGAAACGCGCCATTAAAATTTGGGAAATTAAATGGCACATGATCATGTTTGCCCACGGTGCCGCCTCTCTGGGCCCTTTCTTGAATGAAACCTGGTCACAGGAATGTGATACTGAAAACGAATGTCTATTGAAACATTGGCAGATGTGCGATGAAATCATGGCGAGAAAATTGATGATACCCGCGTCATCCCGTTTACAGCCTCAACAGCTTGACGAACTGGTCATTCAACTGGACGAGTCATACCCTACAACCCAAGTAAGGTCGATTTAAAACGGTCCATCACTCATTTGACTCGATTGGTTTGCAAACGAATCACGTTTGCAAACCTAAGGTCACTTTTTCAACAGTTTTTTCAACATGAGACCGACATCTTCAATCAGTCATCCTACATATCCGGATAACCATCCGGATTGTTTGACTGCCACCGCCAACTATCCTGAACCATGTCATCTAATGAGCGGGTGGCACACCATCCTAATTCTTGCGTTGCTTTGGCTGGGTCAGCCCAACACTCTGCAATATCCCCCGGACGGCGTTCAACCAATTGGTAAGGAATCGTTTGACCACACGCTTTTTCAAACGCATGAACCATATCCAGCACACTGTAGCCAATCCCGGTTCCGAGATTGTACACATGCAATCCGCCTTTGGTGCCAACGTTTTGCAAGGCAGCAACATGTCCATCCGCGAGATCCATCACATGAATATAGTCCCGAACCCCCGTACCATCTTTGGTCGGATAATCATCACCAAAAATAGAGAGACTCTCACGACGTCCGACAGCAACCTGGGCCACAAACGGCATCAGATTGTTCGGGATCCCTTGCGGATCTTCACCAATCTCACCCGACGGATGTGACCCCACCGGATTAAAATAACGAAGCAACGCGATACTCCAGTCCGGATTCGCGTGTTGGAAGTCAGTGAGACATTCCTCAACGATCAGTTTACTTCTGCCATATGGATTCGTCGCCTGAGTCGGAAAATCTTCGAGGATAGGCACTGAAGCCGGATCACCGTAAACCGTTGCAGATGAACTGAAAACCAATGTTTTCACATTCGCGATCCGCATCGCATCAACCAATACCAAAGTACCACTCACATTATTTTCATAATATTCCAGTGGTTTTTGAACCGATTCGCCAACCGCTTTTAAACCTGCAAAATGAATCACAGCATCAATCTGATGCTCATTCAGCACTTCAATCAATAGACTACGGTCACGAACGTCACCTCGGATAAATACAGGTCGGTAACCAGAAATCTTTTCAATACGTTCCAACACGGCTGATTTGCTATTGTAAAGATTGTCTAAAATCACAGGCGTCATGCCTGCTTCAATCATCTGAATACAGGTATGGCTGCCAATATAGCCCATACCGCCGGTAATCAATACATTCATTGCCTAGCCTCTCCCATGTAACACTTACATTGGTGATATTACCACACCAATGTAATCGTAAAGTCATTCTAGCTTGAAATTCCTGCGACATCTGTCCGGATTATAAGAATCATGCGACGGATCCAGGCAAACGTAACGACGGGATGAGATTAACAACCAACAGTTTTCGCCAGTTCAATGGGATAACCTCGCGCCTGAGCCAAATCAATCGCAAATTGTTCAATGCTATCGGCTTCGAGCGAAAGACTAATCGGATGCAGTTGCTCAATCGACACTGACGTAGAGTCATGGGCTAACTGCCAGTGCGATATCAGCTTCCTTGCCGCTTCTAAAGCCGATGAACCTTTGACAATCTCGATCCGGGCATAATTGTGACCACTGAACGACACATCAGCGGCACGCAGCGTCTCATCTTTACCCGGGATCTGTTGGGCTCCAAACAGTGGCTTACCGTCCGGGTAAGCGCGACAATAATCAGGCATAAACTTGCCGATATGCGCAATCGCATGGCGCGTTCTGGCTTCAACCACAGCAACCGGCCAACCGTTGGTCAGTTTCATCTGCAGCACATCAGGCAAAATTGGTTGTGATGAATGGATCGAACTCCGTGTTAACCCATCATCAAACAAAGTGATAGCTTTCGTCATACCATGCAACTGAAAAACGCCGTCAGCATATGGTGTCAACTGAGCCATTCCCTGCGGTGTGCCGCGCTGACCATGAAATATCACCTCGGGCCAGAGACTATGCTCATCAGGCCATCTCGCAAGATATGCGGCTTTAAATTCAGCCATCCGGTACTGAGGATTCTTGGTGAGATCATCCAGTTTGCCCGTCTCATATCCACAGGCATTGACCAAATAATCCACAACCAACGTATGGGGTTGTGAATCTTGATCATGATAAGTTAGATGCCACTGTCCATCATGCATTTGCGCATCGAGCAACGTACTGTTGGTGAGCAGTTGACAATGAGGCAGCTGTTGGAGGGTCAACATCGCGGTTGCAGCAAGGCGGAAAACACTCCACCCATATTCTTGTACCGCAATAACAGGATACTGAATCAGCGCCAAATCCACATGCTTTGCAAAAGGAATCAGCCAGTCATCCATGCTGACAGGCTCATTTGGCTGGGTGCATAACTTGAGTCGTTCTAAATCAGCTCGTTCATAGAGTTGATAGTATTCGTCCGGGTTCCCCAGAACTTCATTGCGGGCATCCTGTTGAACCATCGCTTGATAAGCCTGTTTTATTGCTTCTAACCGGGACAATAATGCTCGTGGATGTTCGGGATCAATCGTCGGGGTCGCGATCACAGTCGGACGCTTGTTGACGGTATGTCGATATAGCCGGATCGTCTCAACGGACTGTCGTAATAATTCCAGACATTGTTGTTGAGAGATCTCTCGATATAGGTTTCCCCCGGCATGAAGATGACAGATTGGCGGACCATTAACCAAACTCGGGCCTCGTTCCATAAGAACGACGTCTAAGCCCTGTTCACCTAAATGAACCGCAGCCGTCGCTCCCGCAACGCCACCACCAATAATCGCAATCCGAGGTTTTTGGCGATTCGATGAATTATTCTGCATCATTACTCTATCTTGTCTGACGTGTCCACATTGTATATGTACAAAAATTTAATTTAAATCACATTTTTGATAGGGTTTTCCTTGAATCATCCATTCATCTGCAAGAATAATTTTTTCAAAAAAAACACTTGACGAGAACTCTATCTCCCTCGAATTTAGGGTGCTCAACACCTCAAAACTGACGGTAACATATTGAATGTACACATGTGATATCTCAAACGACCGGTCATGCTTGTCCACTTATCCCAAACTTTATCCACTGTTTTTGTGGATAACTGCTCCGACAACTGAACACGCAACACTTCAAATCAGAAGAGCAAGGGAATGGGTCACGATTCACAACTCATAACCAACTTTACCTTGGCTTACTTCTCTATAACTGAGACACTTGTGTCGCAACTTACATTAGGCAAAACAATATGAAACTTTTAGTCCGCAATCTAGCGCGTACAATGACTGAGCACGACATTCGTGTTCTTTTTTCTGCTCATGGCACCGTCACTGAGTGCAATTTGGTTCTAGACCAAACCACGGGATTATCAAAAGGCTTCGCATTTGTCGAAATGCCCGACGACAATGAAGCAAAAGCTGCCATCCAAACCCTCAACCTTTCAAGCGTCGCGAAAAGTACCATTCGGGTGAAAGTCGCGCACAACTAATATTCCCCGGAGCCAGTCATATATAGCGACTGGCTCTTGTGGCCTGCCCCCTTTCTGGTCTTATCGATACTGAGCCATGTGATTCCACCAGCGGACTGCTCAAATATCATGTCTCGATAAACCGGAGTCGGTGACGGAAGCCAATCATTGAAACATCACTTCTGTTTTATCCCTGAACATCAGAGTTCATGAATATCAATGACGAATACAAGTCGCCTGGTAATTTCCTTGTGACGTACTTAAATAATATTGATGATTGCGGAACACATAACCAACACCGATGACACGGTATTGGTCCTTGGCTGTAGGGAATACCACATATTCAGCGGCATCCTGACCATAATATGGCTGTTGATATTGCACATATATATTGGTCTTCACACCGTAAGGTTTATGCTCTCTCACGAGAGTGACTTTCCCCTCATGAATATCATTTGAATATTCAGTCACTTTTGCAGCAAGCGTTGCACTATCCCAGGCAATCGTTTTGATGCCAAATTCACTCTCTTCTAATTGACAGGTCGTCGATTGTGCAACCACTATCGGGCTAAACAACATCAATACCCGGGTCAAAATCGATATCTTCATCATTTTCCCTTGGAATATAACGCGAAGGACCGTCGTCGAGCACTGAAAAAAGAACACCTCGGCTGCATTGTCTTACCTCACTCGATTAAATGTATGACTCGATTGAATTCACTACTTGATTGAATGTACTACTCGATTGAATGCACTAAATGTTCAAAGCCGTTTTCAACTAAGCTCGTTTCCATGATTGCAATCACTTTTCGGCTCGTCTCAGCCGATATCAAGTCGGATTGATACTGCTGTTTAAGAATAAGCGCAGAGATGTGTTCAATCTCGTATTCAAATCCACCGCCTCTCGCAGGGGAAATAATCTTATGGTTTTTGCCTTGATAGAACAGATCAATATGTTGCGGGTTCCACCATTTGTCATGAATTATGATTTTGACTTCCGGCCCTTGAATGACCGCTGCGCGTTTTAGATCTCGTGTAATCGAAGCACCAATACGACCATCGATGTCACCATCAAAAATGAATTCAACATGTTCGTCGACTTCAGATTGCACATTATCTTGACAATAGTGCACCGTTGGTTTGAATACCGGGCTGTTCGTGAGTTGGCATAAATCGACATAGAGCCATAGCGCATATACACCAACATCTAACGTTGCTCCGCCACATAAATCAGGATTGAATATGCGTGACAGGCTGTCGAACTCATGCCGATTACCAAAGGCCGCCTCAACCGTGTCGATTTTTATGTTGTGCTCCTGAATAAACTGCCGCAATGATTGATAAGCGGGGAAAACGACTGACTTCATGGCTTCAACTAACAGTAAGCCTTGTTCTTGTGCAAGTGAGGCCATGTCATCCCAGTCATTGACATTGGTAAATGCTGGTTTTTCAACCAAAACATGTTTCCCGTGTTTTAGAAACAGCTCAACCACATTTTTGTGAAAAGGATGAATGGTCGCAACATAGACAACATCAACGTTTGGGTCTTGTGCGAGCGCCTGATATGAACCATAACTTCTGTGACACTGATATTCATCAGCAAACGCCGCTGCTCGCTGCGGGTCTTTTGCAGCGACTGCATATAACTCACCATTTGGAACATGCTGGGTCAGGTCTTTCACAAAACGATGTGCGATTTGGCCTAAACCAGCAATCCCCCAACGCACTTTCTCATCAATCACAGACATACCTCACTAAGTTAAAATTCTAAGTTCAAAATTGAAGCACAATATTACCGCTGGCATTCAAAGTACCACGTATCGTCACCTGTGTTTGAATCCGGTTGAGGGATTCACGGTTGCTCGGTATCAGAACCAATACCCGATTCACTTAGCCGACATCCAGTTGAGACCGGACCACAGACAAACGCTCTTCAGCTTTGCGCTTGCGCCTATCCTGATGACTCAAATATGCCAACGGCAAAATAATAAATAAAGCACCGATCACCAGGAATAAATCGACCGGCTCGTTAAAGATAATCCAGCCCAGTATCGCTGCAAATAACAACCCTGAATACTCAGCACTGCTCACTTGACTGGACGCCACATAACGATAACCTTGTAAGCACGCCAAACTATAAAAAATTGAGCACACGGCAGAACCGCCAGCGTAAAGTAAGCCATCAAAATTCCACGGTTCCCCTTCCCAAAGCGCCAGACAAGCTGTTAATGGCAAAGCAGAAACATGGGTAATCAACAGCCCGAAAAACAGATTCTGATCTTTCGGCAACTTACGGATTAACAAACTATTGGTCGCCAGCACCACAGAAAACGACACGGCACTGATCATGCCCCAGCTGAATTCTGAAGGACGCAAAATAATCAGCACCCCCACAAAGCCAGACACCGCAGCAATCACAATACCTGCGGTAATTTTCTCTTTAAAGAAAATGACCGCAAACAAAACAATCAGAATTGGAGCGATATAAAACACCGCATTCGCTGTAGCCAAAGGGAGCTGCGTCAAAGAGAAGGCCAGTAAGAGACTCGCCAACACCCAAAGGTTGCCTCTCAACACATGCAGTTTAAGACCAACATCCCCTTTAAAGTGAATATGCTTATAGGCCAGTGGCAGCACAACAATACAGCTCATCAGCAGCCGCATGAAGGTAAACTGATACACCGCCACACTACTGCCCGCCATCTTAATAAACACGTCACAAAGAATCGCGAAGAGATTACCGATCACGAGGATCAAAATCGCACTACCAACCGTTTTTCCAGACACTGTTCCTCCTCGCATTGATCAGATAAATCAAACATTACAGCCTAGCCCTAGCCTTGAACGTCACCAAGCATAAAATGATATATCCTGACTATAAAGGTCAACTAAAACCGCACATAAAAATGTCAGCACCAAATCGGGGCCGCGAGGGAACAAGATCAATACGGGGAGAACCATCCACCACAACCGATGGATGAGACAGTGGAAAGCAGGTCAATTGTGATGCGTGCTGGCTTGGACTTGATTAATCTTTAACCAAAAATCTTCTTGGCACTGATTGGTAAAACTTTTCCGGTTCGGGGTGATTGTCAAAGAATCAGGCTGCGAGAGAACTTCATAAGTGATCCAACATTCAGAGCAAATTTCATCGTTAACGGGTGCAATCTGATCAACTTCGGTTTGCTTTCTTAGGATGACTCCATTGTCGAATCTTACAACGAATTCACTGCTTTCTATGAAATCGTCATCATCTTCAACACAGCTATCGTATTGTGTTTTTTCCACGACAGATAAACCGACGATATTCTTTTTCATCGCTAAAACATAAGTAAACAAATGATTCATCATATGAGTATATTCACCTGATTTTATATTACACTAAACAATGCTGGCGCTCATTTTCAATCGCCAAATCGTGGCAATGCGAGGTCACGGCATATTCTAATCAATAAAAAAGCTACCCGTAAGTAGCTTTTTCTCTCGTTGTTGCTTAATCGGTCTGATGACTGCTTGTATCAGTGTCAAAAGCCATATATTTATCCTAAAGATAAACTTATCGAAGAGACGGATCCTTTACCAGGATGCATGCTCATCCAAGAAGCTAGTCACCCAGAAGAAAGGCGCATTCCAGTTGACGGTCACTTCATTCATTGTCCAAGCACCAATATCATCAATCCAGCAGGTTTGCCCGGTACAATTTCCCTTCAATGTAGCCGCAACCGGATCACTGAAGTCGATAGAGTTTGGCCCGCCAGAAATAACTCCGGGTGGGACCATGGGGAGCTCAGCATTTTCAGAATATGCCCAGAATCGATGATGAGGATTGAGCAACGGATAAGTGCCATATCCTGAAACATAAGAATGATCCATCGGGTTACGTCCTAAAATATAATCGATTGAATCAGACATAGCCTGTAAATACTTTTGGGTTCTCGTCCAGTCAAACGCAAGCCCGAGGAAAATACTGCGGTTCATCAGATTAGAGTTTGAACCCCATGGATATTGATCGCTTTGATAAGGAATCAGATATCCTTGCGTCTTCACACTGGCTTCATAGGCATCCGCTGTTTTGAGCAGATTTGAACGGGCCTTCTCAATGGTGCTTTCATCAAGATCGTTCGGTACGAGTGCTAATGAAACCGTTCCGGCACTGCCCATATTTGACCATGTCAGATCATCGCTTGTCGTCGGTGTGGTTAAATAATAAGGGGATTGTTCAAGCGCGGTTTTATATTCATTTTTCCCAGTCGTAACAAACAATTCAGCCGCTGCCCAGTAGAATTCATCCTTCAGACGGGTATCGCCATAAGGACCGGAGCCGTCAAAGTTATCATAGGCATACACATCTTTGTGAACATTTGCCGCCCGCCATGCTTTTTCAGCCGCCGATAAACATTTGTCTGCATAAGTGGCGTTTAGCGGACGCCAGATACGGGCACATTGTGCCGCTGTGGCTGCCAGATTCAGTGTTGCCGCAGTACTTGGATAACTCAGGAAACGAGGTTGAGGATCTTCATAAGGCGGAAGTGGTACACCGGTCCATTTGGCATCGGCGATTTTATGAAAAACCATGCCGCCAGCATCGATTTCGGTCAGTTTTAATTCTGACAAATTACCGGATTGATCGCCAATAGGCACCGATACTTTTTGATGTTCCGGTACTTGCATTGCCAGCATAAAGTCCATCATCCATTTGGCTTCATCAAGTAAATCGTTGTACTGATTAGACTGCTCCGGGATTTGAACCATGCCATCAGAAAACGCACTGGTATGATCGGCTTTATAGAGATTCTCACGTTCGTAATAATTCATCAGGGTCCAGACAGAAATTCCGCCATTCACCACATATTTGCCGTGGTCACCGGCATCATACCATCCCCCGGTGACATCCAGAGAAAAATTACATCCGGGCCAATCATTGCCTTGAGCATCAGTTTGATCAAAACAGGTTACAATTTCCTGAGGATGACCTGCCGGGCGGGCTAAATCAGCACGCTGAACATAGGCATTTTCAATTTCAATCCCGCTGCGTTGTTGGTAGAAGAAAGACAGCGCATCATATTTCATCGTCTTGTAAATATCATGACTGATATCAAACGGATGACTTTTCTGACCATCGACTTCAAGGATGACATCCTCTTCCGGGGTCTGAACCTGGCTGAAATCAGCAATCTGAACCTGCTCTCCTGAAGCACTATTAAGACCAAACGGCGTTGTTTGACCTTCGGCAATAACCTCTCCCTGAGCATCTAACAAATGCCACGGCAACGATGTTTGCGTTTTGGTCTGAATGGTTGCCCGTTTTTTGGCATTTAACAGATAACCAACCTGATTGACGCGGACTGCTGAGCGCAGATCTTCCTCTTCGTATTTTGGACCATACAAGGAAACATCACTCAGGCACACGGTATTCGGCTCCTGCCCCCCGACTTGAAAAGCCAACTGTGCTTTTTTATCATTAGCAGATGGTTTCACCTGAAATTCAAATGATTGAACCGTATTATTTAAGGGCAACATCTGATTCAGATAGTTGGTATAGGGTTCACCATCGTGCTGGACCACAGCTTTTAAATTGGCTGTATTCTGAGCCATCGCACTAAATCGGAGGGTATATATTTCATCTTTGAGTAATTTTAGCTTCGACTGACCTAAAACCACATCCCACGGATTCTCTCCGCCATTGGTGAATGTAATACATCCCATTTGATCCTGAGTCTTGAAGGTACCACCAGATGCCCACCAACCGGTATCTCCCTGAAAATTACCATTGATCAGAATCTCTACTGCTGAATCTTGTTGATTTTGTATATTCTTCGGAGCGGGTGAACTTTGCGCAGCATAGCTGCCGTTCACACCAATCAGGCTGCAAACAATCGCAGCGAATACTGTGGATTGAATATTTTTCATCTAAGCCTCTTATGTATTAATGCCACTGTAAATAAATCCGTTAACTTATTGACTGTTATTAGGATTCGAAACAATTTTAAATCATAGCCAATGAATACCCTTTGCCCAGCAAGTTCAAGACGCATCTTTAATGTTTATGAACAAGGTTCAATATATTCATGTATTAGTTATCTCTAATAACAATAAGCATTGAGTGCTGGGATGGAGAGCTTTATATGGCGGGTTTTATGTGGCGGGCTTTATGTGGTGAGAGTTACCCATGGTTCAGCGACCAGATATATGGCAATACATGGCAAAAATATCAACGGTGAAAACTTTGGATATAGTATCTACGGGGAAAGACCTAGGTATTGCAGTGAGTTACTGACCGGTATGACGTCATTGAAATTCGCCATTTGACGCTAATTGAGCGCCCTTTGTACAATTTCACGGCAATGAATTTCCGTGGTTGAGAACAGAGGAATCCCCTGATGTTCAGAAGCTGTGAGTAATAAAGGAATTTCAGTACAGCCTAAAATGACACCCTGCACATTCTGCGCAACTAATTCTTCAATGACGGATAAAAAACCATGCTTTGTTGCCACGCTAAATTCATTGAGTACCAACTCTGATATGATTTTGTCATGAACATACTGTCTAGACGCTAACTCAGGCACGACGACTTCAATGCGAAGACTTTGCAGCACCGCTTTATAGAACTCTGTTGCCATCGTTTTCTGTACACCAATCAGTCCAACACGCTCTAAACCCACTTTTTGGATAGCTTGAGCAGTCGCCTCTCGAATATCCACGAATTCAACATCATACTTCGCTTCTATCGCAGGCATAAAACGGTGCAAACCGTTGGCACATAACGCAACGACCTCTGCACCGCCACAAACCAGCACATCCACTGCGTCGGTAATCATTTCCTCACACAATTTTTCGGTTGGATCTTTGCTTTGATTTTCGAGAAATAGCCCCTCATCAAGACTCTCAATGAGGATGTGAGCACTCCGATGACCACCGAGATATTGGTTGGTCAATCCATTGATAAGTTTGTAATATTCAAGTGTCGAGACCCAACCGAGACCACCCACTAATCCAACCTTTTTCAATGTCTATCCTCCTTTATATTTTTTGCTTCGTTTTTCATAAACGGCCGCATTAGCTGCTGATATTCGAACTCTGGAAGAGTATATATGCATCGTGGACGCCTTGTATGAACATTTGAGCGCCGATGATGGTGAGAATAAGGCCCATTAATCTTGTGGTAATACTCACTCCCGCCTCGCCGATTTTCTCAATTAATTTGGCGCCATACAAAAAGCACACGAAAGTAATGAGGCACAGTGAAGCAAATGAAATAATCGTGATCACAATATGCAGCATTTCTCCGGACGCTGAGTAGTTCATGGCGGTCGCAATCGTGCCGGGGCCAGCCAGAATTGGCAGCGCCAAAGGCGAGATGGCAATATCTTTATCGTCATCGTCGTCATCTGCCGTGGTCGTTGAATGGGAGTGAAGCTTGGAAGCGCTACCATGTAGCATATTATAACCGACGATAAAGACTAAAATACCACCAGAAAGGCGTAATGCCGGCAAGGTAATCCCAAAAACTTCGAAGATACCTTTGCCCAGCAGACAGAAAGCGGTGATGATAAGAAAAGCAGTGAGTAACGCTTTAATAGTGGTATTTTTTCGTTGTTGCTGATTTTGGTTCGCTGTCATTCCGATGAATACGGCTGTATTCGCAATAGGATTCATCATGGCAAAAAAGCCCATAAAGACAGTAATCGCCATCGTTGTTATATCGTGCATCATGAGGGGAGCTAGCTTGATCTGATTGATAAGAAGTAGTTAGTTATCATGTTTCATGGTGGCTTGTCTATAGATGAATTTGCATTTGTGTATCGATGAAATATCAGTAACGCACCCTCAAATTTAAGCATCCAGCACTCCTGAAAAATCAGGAACCACGCAAGTTCCCCGCCAAATACCGGGGAACCCGAACGCCAACTACTGCACATTCAACCCACTCATCAGGGAATGCCGCGAATGGGTCAGTTGATAAATCAAACGCCCGACCACCACCATCACCATCACCAAAGCGAACACGGGCTGTATCCCCCATAACAGCAGATGAACGCGTGGCGTGAGTTCAAAAGCATAATGGATAATTGCTGCCACCATCGCATCCGCCCCCAAACCTGACACACAACCCGCCACAACCGCAATCAAACCGAATTCGGCCAGCACCGTCCACATCAGCCGCCGTCGGCTCATTCCCAAGGTGCGGTAGAGTTTCATTTCTTCCTGCCGCTGCATCAGACTCAAGCGAAGTAACGTATAAATCAGCAGTAAACCGGCAATCACCCCAACCACAGCCAGAATTGAAATGGCATTGATAATTTGCGAGAGCAACCCTTGAATTTTTTCGGTCATCTCACGCAAATCAAGCAGACTGACCGTTGGGTAAGCATGGGCTAATTGTGATAGCTGATGAGCGGCATCGGCGCCGAGACCAAAACTCACCATCCAAGTTGCCGGCAGCGGAGCCAGACGATCCGGTGTGAATATAAAGTAAAAATTAGGCTTCATTTCACGCCATTCCACTTGCCGAATCGAATTGACTTGGGCGGTGACGGATTGACTGTTGATCATGAAGGTTAATTGATCACCGACTTTCACCCCCAATTCACGCGCGACACTTTCTTCCACCGAAACCCCATTGCTTGGCTGCCAACGCCCGGCAACGATCTGATTATAGGTTGGTAACTGTTCGGCCCACGTGAAATTGACTTCCCGACGCAGCACATTACTGGCTTCTCGCCCACCCGCGTACTTGATCGCATCAGTGCCATTAATCAACGCCAGACGGCCGCGAATGATCGGAAAAATAGGCGAATGGACAATATCGAGTTGCTGTAGCTGATGCAGATAATCATCTTTCTCGTGTGTCGCAATATTCAGCGCAAACACATCGGGGGCATTGTCAGGAAACACACTTGACCAGTCCGAAAGTAAATCCGTTCTGACTAACCATAAAGCCGCAAATAACATCAGCGACAAAGACAACGCTCCCAACTGAATTCCCGAGGCCAATGGCGTGCGATTGACCCGTTTCAGTGCCAGTTTGAATGCTGCGTTTAACGGCAATGCCTGAACGGCCCGAAACAGCAGCAACCCGATCCCGGCAAGAAGTGCAGAGGATAGCACGATCCCTCCCAAGACCAGCCAGACCATAAACTGGTTGCCCCAGTACAACGCAGCACCTGCACAGGGAAAAACCCATAATCCCCACAGATAAATCGATTTGTGCTGCCCTTGGGTATGACTTTGCAGGCTGGCAAGCGCATCAGTCTCAATCAATCGATAAAGTGGAATCCCGAGCCCCGGAATCGCAACCAGCAAACAACTAAGCAATGCCATCACAAACGGGGTCATGCCCAGTTCAGGCAATGGTGATGGCAGTAACCCAACTAACGGCAACCTTAATAATCGTTCCAAGCCGTATCCCAGCGGTAATCCCAACAACAGTGCAATGCTCATCAGCATTACCACTTGAACGGTCAACCAGCGCCAAACCCAGCGTTTCGATGCACCGAGACTTTTCAGCATCGCCACAGTCTGGCGACGAGAAGCGACATAATGCTGACATGTCAGCAACAACGTCATCGTCGCCATCAACACCACGATAATCACAACCAGCGATAGATATTGCTCTGATTTGTTGAAAATATCCTGTGTTCTGGACCGCTCTCCGACATCACGCCATTCGTCACTGGGCGTCAATTTCACTTGTTGCTTTAACTGTTGAATGATGTCATCCCGGGCGTTAAGGAACAGTTGATATTCGACGCGACTGCCGACTTGCAGAGCCCCCGTCTCTGGGATCTGAGACTGATGGATGAATACGGTTGGCATCTGACGGAATGGATTAAAGCTAAATCCCGGGGCTTCGGTGATGGTGCCAGAAACCACATGTTCCATGTCACCGATGCTGATCCGGTCGCCGATTTTGATCCCGAGATCGGACAATAACTGCGGATCCAGCCAAACTTCGTCTGGCGCAACATGAGACGCAATGGCGTGACCGTCAGATAATTGTAGTGTCCCGCGCAGCGGGAATACGTCGTCCACCGCTTTGACAAGGACCAGCTTCATCCCCTCTCCGCCAAAAAGCATGGTGGAAAACTGCGTCATCTGCGAGGTTGTCCCTCCCAACGCCCGGGCTTGGGTTATCAATGTGTCAGGAATCGGATTGGCACTGACAAAAACCGTATCCGCCATTAAGGCATCTTTGCCTTGTTTGACAATGACCTGATCCATACGCTGAGCAATTGCAGATAGCGCAAACACACTGGCAATAATCAGTACAAACGCCATCACCACCAGCCACAACTGTCCCTGTCGAAGCTCCTGCCAGCACCATCGCACCAGTGAGCGATTGACCAGATACGATGACTTCATGATTCAATCTCCTCGATCCGCCCTTCACTCATTTGCAACCGTCGCTGGCACCGTTGTGCCAGATGGTGATCATGGGTGACTAATACCAGTGTGGTCCCGAATTCTTCATTGAGCTGAAACAGGAGTTCAATCACCACGGCAGCCGTCTTTTGATCGAGGTTTCCGGTCGGTTCATCCGCGAACAGAATTTTAGGCTGAATCATAAACGCCCGTGCGATTGCGACCCGCTGCTGCTCCCCTCCGGAAAGCTGAGCCGGTGTATGATGGAGCCGATCCCCCAGCCCGACAGCGTTTAACAGCGATGTTGCCCGCTCCCGATCTTCAGCCTCTCCCCGAAGTAGACAGGGCAAAGTGACATTATCTAATGCAGACAAACTGGGAATCAGTAAAAAGTTCTGAAAAATAAAGCCGACCGATTCACTGCGTATCGCGGCACGTTGCTCATCATCGAGCGTACTCAATGGCTGCCCAAACAACGCAACATCTCCTGAGGACGCGATATCCAGCCCGGATAACAGTGCCATCAATGTTGACTTACCCGCCCCGGAAGTCCCGACAATTGCCACGCTTTCTGTTGGATAAATATCAAAATGAGCCGCTTTAACAATTGTCAAATCCTGCTGATTCATAGACACTGTTTTACTCAGATATTTTGCAGAAATCACAGGTGTGTTCGTCATGCGATGGTTATCCTTTCTTCTGGTTTTGACTTTTTCATTACAGGCTCATAGTGCCGCCCGGTTACTGATTGTCGGTGATAGTTTGAGTGCCGGTTATCAAATGTCGGCCGATCAGGCATGGCCGAGTTTACTCCATCAAGCCTTACAAAAGTACAATCGCTCGGTCACCGTCGTCAATGCCAGTGTCTCTGGTGATACAACTGGTAACAGTTTGGCTCGTTTACCGCAGCTGTTACAGCAACATACCCCAGATTATGTGCTGCTCGAGCTGGGAGCCAACGACGGGCTCCGCGGTTTCTCACCACAAATTCCGGAGCAAAATCTGGCCCAAATGATTGATCTCATCACTCAGTCCGGCTCACGGGTCATTCTGATGCAGATTCGGATCCCACCGAATTATGGGCAGCGTTATAGCAAAGCTTTCGCCTCTATATATCCGAAACTGGCGACGGAAAAACAGGTTCCGTTACTGCCGTTTTTTCTGGAACAAGTCATTCTTCGCCCGAAATGGATGAAATCCGATGGACTCCATCCCAATGAACAAGCACAACCTTGGATTGCCGAATGGATGGCACAGCATCTGCACC
The DNA here is from genome assembly GCF_024347135.1 of Vibrio spartinae. Classification (NCBI taxonomy): domain Bacteria; kingdom Pseudomonadati; phylum Pseudomonadota; class Gammaproteobacteria; order Vibrionales; family Vibrionaceae; genus Vibrio; species Vibrio spartinae. Next base: position 772,436 of record NZ_AP024908.1, read on the forward strand.
CCTTACTAGAGCAACCCGCAACCCCAGAGAAGCAATCATGATTCATAGTTCAGCTTTTTACTGCCCTAGCTCAATAAACATCAGGTAATTTTGCGTTAATGTAGCTGATGTGTTAACTGAAAAGTCAACATATTTAACTTGTTCATCATCATGATATTTACCACCATCATAGGGTAACCGACATGCACATAACCCCACAGATCAATGGTGTTGTTGCACATAGCGCACATCCTTACGGTTGCGAGCAATCGATTATACAACAAATTCAGTATGCGAAGACCGCAACTCCGATTCAACACGGCCCCAAACGCGTACTCATCTTAGGTGCATCTTCCGGACTGGGGCTTGCTGCTCGGATCGCACTGACGTTTGGCGGTGCTGAAGCGGACACAATCGGTGTCTCTCTCGATAAGCAACCACAGACAAATCAATCCGGTAGTGCCGGGTTTTACAACAACTACTACTTCAAGCAGTATGCGCAGCGTGAAGGTCGAACCGCAATTAATATTCAGGGGGATGTCTTTTCCCGCGGCACCAAAGAAGCGGTAATCGAAGCCATTGAAACTTATTTCGAAGGCGAAGTTGATCTCATCATCTATAGTGTTGCCTCCGGTAAACGCAGACAAGCAGAAGGCAGTGACCGCTTCTGGTATTCCGCGATTAAACCGATTGGTCACTCAATGGAGAGTGTATTGCTCGATTTGGGTCTGGACCAATGGCACGATGTCATGCTTGAACCCGCTTTAGAAGAAGAGATCGACGCAACCCTTAAAGTCATGGGCGGAGAAGACTGGGAAGCATGGATCGATACATTGATTAATGCGGAATCGATTGCTGATGGTTGTCAATCCGTTGCATTTTCTTATATCGGTTCACCATTAACCCATCCCATCTATCTGGACGGTACACTGGGACGGGCGAAAGTCGATTTACATCAAACCAGCCATTCCCTTAATCTGAAGCTCGCCAACTATGGCGGTCATGCTTATGCGGTAGTCTGTCAGGCGTTACTCACCCGGGCCAGTGTCTTTATTCCCGGTCTGAGCCCTTATTTGATTGCTTTGAATCAGGCCATGCAAGCTTTAGGCGTGAATGAAAACTGCAACAGTCAGATGCAACGCCTGTTCACGACAAAACTGTATGGTCCTGAGACCGTCCCTGTCGATGGCGAACGACTTATTCGCTTGGATGAGCGCGAACTTTCTCCGGAAGTGCAAACCAAAACGCAGCAGTTATTGGCAGCAATCAATGCCGATAATTTTTCTCAGCTCGATGCTTATCAGACATTCAAAGAAGCATTTATGCAGTTGAACGGTTTTCACTGGCCAGCCGTTGATGCTCACGCACCGGTTGACCTCCAACCTTTTATCAGGTTCTCAGCCAAAGAATAACGATGATATCGTTCTCACCATTGACATTTTTATAGCTTCGGGTATGTGCTCGAAGCTTTTTTTTGCTAGATTATAAGGAGAGTGCTGACTTTCATGAAACAGCTGAGCTCAGGAAAATCACAACATGCCTAATAATCACCCGAACCATTTGATCATCCCGGAACACATTCTGGATAACTGGCAGAATATTGTGAATCTCGCTGCTGGGATTCTCTCTTCTTCGACGGTGGTGCTGCTACGTTGTCGTGAAGGTATGAACGAGCGAATATGCCATAATCATCACTCACAGAGCGAGCTTAATCTTGATGAGCTCAGTGCGAGTCAACTCCATCAGATTGTTCTCGAATCAGGTCAGCCGCTATGGGTCTCCGATATAGAAGAAGAGCCGACTCTATCGACGTATTTACCGGATTCGGTCATGTCCTATGCGGGGTTACCACTCTATTTTCCCAATCAAATACCATTTGGCATGTTGGTGATTATCGATAACCAAGTCCATCATTTTCATGAGCTTGAATTTCAATTATTGGAAAACCTTCAGTCCGCGATCGAATCTCATTTGAACGTATTGACGCAACAATCTGAGATCAACCGACTCAATCACTACATTGAAAACACGCTTTCTCACGACACCGTTGATTACGTCAATCTGACGCAGACGCTCCATCAAGAAATCGATCGTCGCAAAGTTGTCGAACGTCAGTTGCAATATAATCAGCGTCATGACCCCAGTACCGGTTTTCTCAACCGTTTCGCACTTGAAGACGAACTGAAGAATCGCCTAATAAACTGTGCTGCTTGCGGGGAAAGATTTGCAGTGATCCATATCGGTTTCAGCAATGCCCGGCATTTGCAAACCCGCTTTGGTTATCAAGAGTGGGAAGGCGTCCTGAAACACTATCATACGCAACTCGAAGCGCTGGGACTTGAAGAGATTGAATGGTTAACGGCTCGCCCTAATTCCACCGACCTGGTGCTGGTCGTGCAATCCAGTCATCTGAAACGGGACGTGGATATGCTGTGTGAAAAATTGGTATCGATCAGCAAAGCTGCCTTTAACATTCATCATCAGTCGATTCACTTACATGCTTATATTGGCATTGCCATTTCCGGTGAAGATACCACAGTGACCGAACTGCTAGGACAAGCTTCCGCAGCCATGATTTCGTGCAAAGACTCCGGCCATTTCTATTACTACCACTCCGAAGCACTCGCCCAATCCCAACTCCGTCTTCATCAGTTAGAAAACTACCTGCTCCACGCGGTGAGAAATGGCGATCTGATGCTCTATTTTCAGCCGAAAGTCTGTCCGACAACACGGCTTTGGATGGGTGCAGAAGCGTTACTGCGCTGGCGTCATCCTGTTCTGGGGGAAATCTCCAGTGAAACGCTGATTCACTTGGCAGAAAAAAATGGTCTGATCTTTGAAGTGGGTAACTTTGTGCTGAAAACGGCAATCGAAAAAGCCAGCCAATGGACGCGCTATATGACCGATTTTAAAATTGCGGTCAATGTTTCAGCCAAGCAGCTACGGGACATTCGCTTTGTTGAGCAAGTCAAACAGTTTTTGGAAGCCTATCAACTGCCGGCCCATCATCTGGAAATCGAAGTCACTGAAAGCGGTTTGATCACCGATGAAAAAGTGGCCAGCGATATTCTTCAGATTCTTCATCAACTCGGCGTGACGCTATCACTTGATGACTTCGGTACCGGATATGCGTCGTTCAGTTATCTGAAAAAGTTTCCGTTCGATTGTATTAAGATCGATAAAAGCTTTGTGCATTCACTGGCAGAAAGTGAAGAGGACAAAGAAATTGTGCGCTCTATCATCCAAGTCGCCAAGAAGCTCAAATTACAGATCATCATTGAAGGGGTTGAGACAGAAGCACAAGAGCAGTTTATCATTGCGGAAGGCTGCCACTATGGACAAGGCTTTTTATACGGACGGCCAGTCCCTGCTGATGTGTTTGAAAAAAGTCTGGACCAACAAATGCAATCGCAATTCCGGCAGATCAATTAACGCTGTGAGTCAATGACTATCAAAGACTAGTGTCCAAATCTCCCACCACCACCCAAAAAAGTTCTCGTCTGTTTTGGATGACGGGCTGACAATTGACTCGCTTCGTTGGTTTTTTTAAGGACACAAAAAGGTGACAACGTCACCTTATATCATTTTATCCGCAGCCGTCTGACGCAAGATATGCCATGCTTCACACAAGGTGCGGAACCTTTCGGTATCTCCATTATCTCGATCCGGATGCCAGCGTAGCGCCAGCTTGCGCCATGTTTTACGGATTTCCGTATCACTGGCATCCACGGGTAATTCAAATAACCGTAACGCTCTGGCTCGATCCATATCGGTCACATTGTCATCCTGACCAATATATTGCCGATAACGAGTCCAGAATTCATTCAGCAGTCGTTTGACTTCACCTTCACTCGCTTCATAATTACTCCAGTCGGTATAATACATGCGTAGCGGATCTGCCTGATCAATGAAATACGCAACATGACTACTCACCAACCGTAACTCAATATCCATCGCCTCAACTTGAAGCCAACGCTCGGGATAAAGTATCTCTTGCAGTTGATAGAGTGCATTCATAATCAAAAAATTGCGTTTAAAGATATCCTTTCCCGGTGATGCGTCTAACTCTGGGACATAACCCAACTCATTCAACCGAGCTGAAAGCGTGTGGACTTTCCAGCCCGAACATTCCCGCTTCAGCACTTCCAAAATAGGCCAAATGAGTGGATTTTCCATCTGGGTGTGGAACACCGTTTGTAAGTTCTGATTTCCTGACATTACTGCACTCCTTGAGAGCCTTTTTACTGCCGTCTATCTATTTAAGGATATTCAATACAGATTATCCTGTTCTTCCCTATTTTCCTATACTCACATCAGTATCCGGTCTTCTTTCTGTGACGTCATTGCCAGCGTCACGCAATAACCATTGCCTTTACTCATTGTCGTTACAGTAAACATGCTCGTCAGTGATCCAAAGACACCGTTCCAACCACCAGCGGGGAAGCCGTAGATTTATCCCTGCTCTTCCGGATGCTGTGTCACTGTTTCTATCCAATGAAGATAAGCCTGAAATCCATCCGTCACTGGGATTTGAATAATTTGTGGGACCTCGTAACAATGGACTTCCCGAATCGCCAACTCAACCGCCTGATAGTGACGACTCTGCGTTTTCATCAACAGTAATATCTCCTGATCGGTACAAATTTCTCCCTCCCAGCGGTAATGGCTATTGATCGGGAATGTCTGAATACAAGCAACCAGTTGTGCAGACAACAGACGTGAGATAATCGTCTGACAACCTTCCTGACTATTGATGGTGGTCAGCACCATACAAAACGGTGTTTCAGCCATCTGACTTATCCTTTGTCCTCTTATCATTTCCTGATTATAGCGCAGTCGCGGAAAACATGACCGACCATCAAAAACGATGAGATATCGGCCCCATAAAATCATAGTATCGATGAGGAAAACCATCATTATGGTGCGGCAGGAGGCTGACGCAAGCCATGAGTAGCGATTATCAGGGGAGACGAGGAACAAGCAGTAGTGCAGTAGAGAAATAGAGAAATGGAACAATCCGTTGAACAATGTGAGACCGCAGAGACAAAATATCAACCTTACTGAACGATCAATAAGGTTGATATGAATTACTGATCAGGATGCTTGAGCATTACCACCAAGCTTCAAACATTGCCCCGACTGTCAGTGTGTCTAACTGAGTCGATTGCATATTACCTGTCTTAGTATCGAAGCCAACATATTCATTGTCTGCTTTACCGACCGTGGTATAAAAACGCAACATTGGACGAGCGGCCATTGGAGAACCAATCACAATATTTTGAGAAAGTGTAAGTTTCCACGAACTGTTTTTAGCATTAATATCTTTATAATCAACAACGCTGTAGCCCGCTTCTAACCAAGTAGAATTAATACTATCCCAATTATAGGTAGGTCGCACAATCACGTTATAGTTTGCCCGATCTTCAACACCTGCCACATCTAAAAACTGGTATGCGGCAAGGTACTCGATAGCAGCTTGCTCAGAAATATTGGTCGCACCGTCAAAACTGGCTAACCAAGCGCGCTGATCTTTAGCCAACTCAAATACACTATCTTTCGCATTATCAGCATAACGGAAAAGGAGGTGATGACCCGACATCGATATATCAGCCGCTAACTGATACGCCCTGGTACCATAATAAGACTGGTCTTGTGCTTTCTTCGATGTAAAACCGTAGTTAGCATAAAACGCCAGCGACGCATCATCAAACAAGTTGATACCGTGTACTTTTGACGTCACGGCATATTTGCCGTTATCACCAACCAGATCGCCATCGACTTGACCGACAGCACCGAAGTCGAGTTTTACGCCACCCAGATTCAGATTATAAAAGCCGGCACCTTGTCCATCATGCGTCATCCAGAAATAGTCATTCAGACCCGTTTGTGGGCGCTGATGGAAATCTCGCCCGGCCCATACCTTTAACTCAGGTTGAGAATCAATGAAGTTGGTGACACTCGCATACGCTTTTTTGACTTTGAGACCACCGGTTCCACTTGTCGCCCAAGGTTCATCAGAATAGTGGTCAAACAACACCACAATATCCCATTGATCACCAAGATCACTGGTGTACCCTTTTGATAAACCAAACTCCCCACCATTACTCTCGTTCCCCAACCGGCCAGTTGCGTTCCCATTCAACGCACCCGCTGTTGAGACTTTCTTTTCATCCTTATCCTGAAAAGCGGCACCATAACGTGCATATCCGGAAAATCTAAATCCGTCATCAGCAAAAGCTGAATGAGATATAATTGGTAAACCCACTGCTGTACATACAGCAATTAATTTTAATGCTTTCATGTTTATGTCCCTATTTATTGGAATTTAAAACAACATAAATTATTTTTTATATCTGTTTTTAATATCACTACTGAATAAAAATACGAGTGGCGTAATTTAAAAAGCCTCCTTAATTAAAATATTTACAAAGCTATACATGGCTTAGTTGATTGATAATCTTTCCTCGGTTTTGTCACGGCTACATTGGCGAATGAAAATTCAAGATTATTCATTTGATCCCATACACCACTAACATAGAATGCTTTCTTCACTGAACTCAGGTTAGAAGTCGGGATCATTGAAGAGACGGGCATCTGGCAGCGATACCATTTGTCGTCTGCCGGTAACGAACTACTATCCAGCGAGAAGAATGTCCCCGTATCAGCCGTCTGACCATCCATCCGGGCTTGAATACTGCCTGAGTCACCATAACTCTTGACTTTCATATCAACGGTCACAACATCCGTTGTATGGGAAGAAAAATCACCTTTAGCATCATCAGTGCCTAAGAACACCCCATTATTCTTGCTGAACGATACGGTAATGATATTATTGACACTCTTAACATTGCCGCTAAAATCATTAGGTGGATAAGCACTACTCAAATCTTGTGCTTCGGTCATATCGCCTGAATAAAATAACGCGGTGTCCCCTGCAACCAAATCCGGGGCTTGGTTGACAATATTTTTTGCCGCAACATCACCACAGGTAATGGGATCGACAACCGGTGTTTGATCGGTGGTTAACCGATAGGAAATATCGGTAATTTCGTAATTAAATGCTTCTTTTACATCAAGATGGAATGGATTCTTGACCTGACTCAAATCAACGGCCGTCGCACCATCAAAAGGTTTCATACACGCAACCGGTACCGCGAGCGTTTGCCAGCTAGCGTCGTCCGCCAGCTTGCCAGATAAAACCAGACTACTTCTGACCGGCCACTCATTATCAATCGAGAGGGTTATTGCTGATGGCGGGGTACTTTTCGGCCGAATTTTAAATTGAATATACCCAGACTTATATTGACTCACGTCTATTTCAGATGTCGACTGCATCATCAATATACCGCTGCCCGAACCCGCAACCTGAACATCAACGGTGTCATCGATTAATGCGGCACTGATACTGGTCATGCTGGTTTGACTTGCAGTGACAGCCGCAAGGTTCCAGGCATCTTTTTCAGACTGAATCCAAGGTGATGTATCACTACTTGAACCAGCACTTAATAGGACTAAATCATTACTTTTTTTACTCACATCGATATGGTCAATATTCTTTTCAAAATTACACCCGGCAAGAATCATCGGTGTAAGCGATAAGATAAGGGATTTCGCTGTTATTTGTTTCATAATATTCAACCGCTCTAAATTAAATATAAAGATAATTATATTTGTATTAAATTAATCTCTTACCAACGTTGTTTTATATTAAATTGATTTCTTATTGTTTCTATTTCTTATTTTTCTTATATGAATTTTATTCTGTTTATTATTTCTACTTTTAATTAAGCAACTATGTTCAACATAGTTCAGGTATAAATAAGGTATAAATAAGGTATAAAGGTCCGCGGCGCGGGGGATGCGCTGCGGAAACCTGATAATAAATTAATATATGTTTAATATTTGATCGATGCTTCAATAGCCAGTCATAAAGGCAGCGATTGAAATACAGCAAGATCAATCATAACGGTTGATTCTTACATATCTATATTTTGCGTAAGCTGGACGGCCATTATAACGGCTAGGTGGGAAATTAGGGTTGGCACTAATCCAGTCATTCATAAATAATTGCATATAACTTGTAACACGTTGATTAACACGTCTGACCGTTACCCAAGAATTATTATAGCGACTAAAGACTTCCCATGTCACGCCATTCGCATCAATGGTAAATGCATACTTTTCCATACTCCAGATAGACATCCCATACTGGCCTAAATCAATATCTAATGGGAACTGACGGCCACCGATCCATACATTGGTATGCAATAAGTTCGTGCCACCCATTAATTCGATATCCACTTCATAATGGCTGGATGTACCGGATTGACCCGTGTAGGTAAAAAAGGAGCTAATTGTACCGGGAACCGCCGCGGCTTGCATTTCGACTTCATAGCGACCACGCCGGTAATAATTCGTTGTTCTCACTTCTGAACAACTCTTATAACTTCCTTCATTCTTCGCATGCAATATCAAAACACCTGATTCTTGCCATACGTTTTTGGCTTGCCATGTACAGTCAAACTCACTGCCGCCATTTTTCCAGCCGTTTGAAACAGACCAATTCAAACCACTCCAACCAAGAGCGAAACTGGAAGATACAAATAAAATATTTAATAAAACTACCTGAAAAACTAATCGGAATGTTGTCATCATGTTCAACCTCATATCCTTGTTGTGGCAGACGTATTCTGATGCTTACACATAAAAATGCATAGACATCAAACCTTTTTGCTTCTCGGAACCGTGAATTGACTTTAATGATATTTATAAAAATTTGTCTATAACTAGATTTGAAAACTAGATTTCGAATAACCACAAAAAATAAAAATGAAGGCGTTAGTCACAATTTATTCATCATCCATGAAATGTTTCTTTTCATTAATTCTGATGATTTGAATAGTATAGAAAAACAAAAATAACAATAAGCTTCACAATTTAAAAACTAACACTTGCATTATTATTTTAACTGTCGTTTTATCAATAATATCGAGTGTGTCAATTCTAAATACGATCTAACCCAATTTATCAAGGGAAGACAACCATACAGATATAATTATTTTTTATTCAACAATGAATATCTATCTGTATTCTTTAAAAAATAAAGAGGTTAAAATGAATCAAAAGCGGTTAACTATCGCGACTATTATTAGTTGCGGTGTTATTGGATTAGGTGGTTGCTCGGTGAAGTCCGCTTCATCCAACCATCATGACAGTGTCCATTCAGAAAATTTACTCACCAATGGTCATTTTTCTCAAGGAACCGATGGATGGTGGGCCGCTGGTGCGACACTGAAATCGAGCGATCAAATGGGGTGTATTACCTTTGATAAAAAAGGTGCTAACCCTTGGGATGTCATTTTAGGCCAATCCGGACTCGCTCTGAAAAAGGGAGAAGTTTACCAAATTCAATTTCAGGCGAAGGCATACCAACCGATCCGGGTAAAAACCTTGGTCCAACATGATGGCGCGCCCTACACCAGCTACTTTCTCAAAGATACAGCCTTGAATCAGGAACTGAAGTCATTCCACTATTCATTCAAACCCTCAGCCAACGATGCTAAGGTGCAACTTCAGTTTCAAATGGGAACGGCACAGCCGACGACTGTTTGCGTCAAAGATATTTCACTCTCCGGCCCTCAATACATCAAGAAAGCGAACCTCTCGAAGGTTCAGGTCAATCAAGTTGGCTACTTCGTTGATGGTCCTAAGCGAGCTGTGATTGCCACACAAAAAACATCGCCCTTAGCATGGAAACTGTTAGACGCCAACAATCATGAGATTGCTCAAGGAAAAACCACACCATTTGGTCTGAATAAAGCCTCCGGTGAACAAGTTCAAATGATCGATTTTAGCAATGTTCACAAACCTGTCAGCAAAGCAGTACTCGAAGTTGATGGTCAACGTAGCCATCCCTTTACCATTGATAACGCGATTTACCGGAAAATGAAATACGATGCGCTTTCTTTCTTTTACCAACAGCGGAGCGGCATTGATATTTTACCCGAATATGTACAGCGAAAAAATCTGGCTCGTCCGGCGGGACATCTTCCGGAGGTGGTTACTTGTTTCAATAAAACCGATGCCAAAGGCAATGATTGGCCGGGATGTGATCTCTCTTTAGATGTGACCGGTGGATGGTATGACGCCGGGGATCAAGGGAAGTATGTTGTCAATGGTGGCATCTCTGTCTGGACCTTGATGAACTACTACGAACGAGAAAAACTGGCCCACCCGAACCACACCAGTGCGTTTGCTGACGGTCAGGTGAAAATCCCAGAAAACCATAACAAATATAATGACTTGTTAGATGAATCCAGATGGATGATGAGTTTTATGCTGGCGATGCAAGCCCCTGAACATTCAAAAGTCTGGGTACCGGTTGGTGACCAATCTAAACAATTGAACCATTTGAAACTGACACAGATTGATGCCAGTGGAATGGTTTTCCACAAAGTTGCGGATGATGCGTGGACAGGCATGCCGCTGCCACCGCATAAAGACCCCAAAAAACGTTTCTTAAGCTACCCAACCACCGCAGCAACGCTGAATCTGGCAGCCACTGCCGCACAATGTGCACGAGTCTGGGAAAACACGGATCCAGCCTTTGCTAAACGGTGCCTTGTTTCAGCAGAAAAAGCATGGAAAGCCGCGAATTTACATAAAAATGTGTATGCTTATGACAACTTTGTCGGCTCCGGCCCATATGATGACACCCAATTAAGTGATGAATTCTACTGGGCAGCCGCTGAATTATTTACCACCACAGGCAAGAAAGAGTATCGAGATGCCATCCAGTCTTCACCTTATTATCTGACCACGCCTAAAGGGGATGCCAATGCGACCGGTGATCTCTACTGGCAAGGCGTCAGCACTGCGGGAACGATCACGCTGGCCATGGTACCAAATCAGTTACCTAAGGCAGACAAAGCAAAAGCACGAGCGAATATTATTCATACTGCCGATATGTATCTGCGCGCAATCGCCAAAGAAGGTTACCACATTCCTTACAGTGCAACTGAGTATACATGGGGGTCAAACTCTAATTTCATGAACCGGAGTATCTTCTTAGGCATTGCTTATGACTTTACCCATAATCCGAAATACGCTGACGCAGTCATTGATGCCATGGACTACATTTTAGGACGCAATCCGCTTGATCAGTCTTACGTGTCTGGTTATGGCAGTCGCCCGCTGATGAATCCGCATCATCGTTTTTGGGCCCATTCAATCGACCAGAACTCACCACTGGTCCCACCCGGTGTGTTGTCTGGTGGCCCGAACTCGATCAGCTTCAGTGATCCAGTCGCATCATCAATGAAAGGGAAATGTATCGGACAAATGTGTTGGAAAGATGACATTGGTGCGTGGACGCTAAATGAAGTAACCGTTAACTGGAATGCGCCATTCTTCTGGACAGCGAGTTTCCTCGATGATTTTAGAGCACATAAATAATCAGTACTGACTAAAATATTGGTTTGCAAGGCCGGAAATAATCCTATTTCCGGCCTTTGCTATTGATAATTAATATTTATTAATAACCGACATTTATTGATATGTATTATTAATAAATTATTGATACCTCGATTTAGTGGAATCCCGGGTAATTAAACTCATTGGTGGCAGCCTGACAACCTCTGTTTCACCACTTAACAGCTTTAAAATACATCGCGCACTAATCGCACCTAATTCATCTAAAGGCTGGTGTAAAGTCGTCAACGACGGCGTAAAATAAGGAGAAATGGGGAGATCATCAAAGCCGATCACAGAAACGTCATCCGGAACTGTATACCCATACTCGTTGAGTGCCCGAATGACGCCATAGGCAGTTAAGTCATTCGCGGCAAAAACGGCTGAAAAATAGACTTTGGATTCAATCAGTTCAACCATCTTCTCATAGCCGGTCTTGATACTAAAATCACCTTCGACAACGAGTTTATCTTTGAATCCGATACCGGCTTCATCGAGTGCCTTTTTATATCCTTCAAACCGAGAAATCGCATCGTCATGATCCGCTAACCCTTTGATATGGGCAATATTCACATGGCCTAGCTGGATTAAATGCAACGTTGCTAAATATCCTCCCATTGTATTATCCAAAGAGATCGATTTAATTCTTTCACCTTCAATATTGTACCCAACCGCAACGACCGGCATTTTCTCTGAGCACTTTTGGATCAATTTTTTATCAACATTGCCGGAAATGATGATAATCGCATCGACATTGCTTTTAAGCAGATAATCTAAAGAGTGTGAGATCAACGTCGCCTGCCAGCTATTGACGGAAATCAGAAGAGAATACCCATGTTCTACGAGTACCTTTTCCATATCAATCAGCAAACTACTGGTATATGGACTGTCGGGGTTTTGCACCAGCACACCAATTGTCATCGAACGTGTTTTTTCGAGTCGATCAACATGAATATGAGGTTTATACCCTAACGCCCGAATTGCTTCTTCTATTTTGGCGGTCTTGTCATTGGACACATAAGACGTTCGGTTAAAGTACCGGGAAACGGTACTGGGGGATACATTCGCAAGCTTCGCTACTTCGTAAGCGGTAGGTGCCATGTTCTTATTAGTCTTATCCATAATCAACCTATTTAATAATATTAATCTACTCACACTAAACACTTTTAGCATAAGTCATATACCCAAGTCACCATAAGGTGTGCAGGATTCAGCGTATATTCAATTTGCTTCATTCAGAGGATATTCCGGCCGGAATATCCTTTTTAGTCACTTGAGGATGTAAATAAGTGAAGAATAAGGGCTGCATTTCATCACAACCCTTATGATGACAACAGGATTAACGATAAATATAAGAAAAAATCATCCCCGGTCTAAAATAACGCCCTGCGGTATATTTCATACTTTGTCTGATGAGCCACGTATACAGTGTTTCAACTTGCTCCTCATCGAACCCCTTGTCGACAAACTCACGCATGAATTCCGCCTTCTCAGCACAAAGCGTCGGACTAACGCGCCCGTCTTCAAGCATCGCATGAACCGATTTTAAAGACTGTAGGCATCGGTTTGCCTCAGTCTCATTCAGCGCAAGTAACATCTGTAAATCACAGGCGGTCACCCGGGCAGATCCATTGAATCCTTCCGGTGCTGCAAACGGAATTTTGGCGGAGTGATACAGCGTATTATAAACGGTCTTCAGTAACGTCTCGGCCTGATCATATTTCCCGGCTAATTTAAGCGCACTCGCGACACTAAACTGAACCCCACCCCAAACATCCTGAGCCTGGAAAGCATCATGCGGTGCACCGTCAGCAAGGGTCATATTGGCAACCCCCAAATGGGGACTGTTTTCTAAGTAATTAGTTTGGTAGATAAAATCGAGTGTCCGGTTCACTCGATCTGGACGAAATAGTCCATCCATCCCCATCAGTTTCAGATAGGTATCTGCAACCAACGCATCACCGAAACTATTATCAGAATCCATGGCCATCGCATGATATTCTTGGCTGAATGCCAGCGGAGCAATTGTTAAAAGCTGCTGTTTCTTCTCCAATCGCTGTTCAAATCGAGACTGTTCACTGTGTTGATCAACACGATTAAGATAGTCATTCAAGAGCCGGACATCGGCCATACGATCCCCCGACAGGGCCAGCCCTAACTGTTTGAGAGGCTGGTAGTCGTGCCCAGTCAGGTGTTTCACTTGAATCGGGGTTGCAGAGAAATGGTAATAGCCTTTTTGCTCATCCCACAAACTCTGTTCTAAGGTTTCAAGAGCAGCATCCGCGCGTTGTTGATATTCGCTTGCGAGTAGTTGTTCCCCCATCATTTGGGCTAATTGACTCGCCACCTGCAACCCTGCAACCCACAAACTCGCACAATAAATGGCAACGCCATGTGAAGAGAGATTATCAAATGTATCATCGGTTCCATGCACTAACGGCAGCGTGTCACCGGGTTCAATCAGAGAAGACAAATAATGAATACTCTCTTGCACCGCAGGCCAGCAAGCCTCAATGATCGCGTGATTGCCGGTCTCCTGATAATGACGATAAACCATTAAAATAAACTTAGGCGCAAGGTCTTTCCATTCTTTAACATTATGCCAGCTATAAGCATCTGGCTGGATATCGAACGGGCTGCCTAAATCATGAATAACGGCACCGTAAACCGCACGGACCCCTAAATATTTATCATCACTCACGTCAGCACAAGGCCGCTCGGCATATTCCCAATAACGCCGGGGGGTATCATCCTCAGACAAGATAGCCTGCGCAAATGCCTCCATCACTTTGCCATCTAAGCGTGGTAACAGATAAAGAATCGCAAAAGAGCCATAGAAATAGACATCCAGCGAATTAAAGAACGGATAATCCACACACTCTTTAACTAAAAACCGATCATCACAGTCCCAAACCGTTGACTCTGCAAGAAACGATAAGGTATTCATCGCCATGGTAGAAAAGCTGACCGCACTCTCGCGCGCTTTCATCTGTTGGGCAACCGAGTCATAGAGTGCGATCTGTTGCCGGATGATACGTTCTTCAATCGATTCCAGTTGAGACAGCATTTCTGTCGCCATGAGTGTCGCTCTGTCACGCTTCGGGAAAAAGCGGCTATAGGCCTTTTCGGAATGCCAATTATCCAGCCAAATTTTACTGTGATCCATCACTTGTAAAAATCTTAAATCCAGCGATTCTCCGGGCTGTAATTCGACTTGTACAACCACTAAAGCTGACAGTGATTCGCGCCCCGTGTAAGTTCCACAATCAAAATAGCGATTGGTGCTTCCGATATTTAATGCCGCAACTAACACCTCATCCAGTTGCGAGCCATACAGGGTCGGTTTTACGGTAATCGTCACTTTACCTGAATTCAGGTCCGCATGATCCGCCACCACACCATATAGAACTTCCCCTTCAATATCAGAACGATATGGAGAGTCACTGGTTAAACTCACTCCGATAAACTGCCGCTGTTCATCGCTTATTTCGGCTGCGTGATGCTGCTGTTGAATCGCGTTGCGAACCAGTGAACATGATGAATCCTGAACACCTTGACGGCTTTTCTGATAGGTTGAACCAATCAGGTTATCAAAAGGCTGCGCTAACGTGACTAACTTGGTGACCCCGGAACAGTTTTCTAAATGAAAGTGATTCCAGTGCAGCGGCAGAGAACACAGTTTTTCATCCCCTTTCATGATCGGAGACACGACTTTACGCTGTACTTTAACCTCATCAAAGTGGGTGTATTCATACTGTGCAATCGGGTATAAGGCTTGATAATGGATATCTTCTGATTTTACGGCATCAATATCAGTGGTGCGACGAGACGCCAGAGAGGATATCTCGGCTGACTCATTGACCAGTAACCCATTAAAGAACTCCATCGCGACCCAAAGTTGGGTTGCCAGCGCCTGAGGCGCTTGGTGAATCAAATGCTGTGTTTTCTCGGTAAATTCAATTTGCCAACGAGCAAATCGTTCCTGATTCTCAAGATAGAAATTTAAACCACACAGACCCTGTTTTATTCTTGATAAGGTGTTCGATTCATCATCGATTTCGAGCTCAACCCCAGCAAAAGTCACTGGATAGAATGTCAGGAAGCGCTCTAACTCCTCAAGATGACGAATACGGAGATTATCAACATCAAGGTCATCCATCACCGAAATATAAAAATCATTAAAATTAATTTGTTCTTGGGAACAATCAATATAGATGCCGGGAATAAAACTGAAATTCGGCGTCTCGCCTTTTGGGGTCAGTGTGAATGTCGACCCAATGCCACCGACAGCCATCCCCGTATTTTCTGGCGTGGTCGAGACGGGTGTATACCACGGCTGAAGAAACTCAACGGCTTCGCCTTGACTGCAGAGTTCACTCGCAAGCCCATAATAACTTGTATAGGGTATTTTGTTATTCATCATTCATATCCATCGTAATTTAATCTTTCACACGATTGAAAAATATTGATTCTGTGTTTTGAGATGGAAGGGCACACCGATGTGCCCTTTATTGATTATTCACCGAAGATTATTCACCTAAAGTGATCTCGATGTGATGCACACCATCGGTAAATATCGGTGCTTTGTTTCCTTGGACCACAACACCATCGACGCGCATCTCTGCGACGCCCCGATTGACTTGATGCGGATTGACGACATGAATCTGGTAAATCGCCCCTCTGAATTTCCGCTGCACGGAAAATTCGGGCCAATCACTGGGAATACAAGGATCAACACATAAACCATCGACTTCAGGGCGAACCCCCAAAATCCACTGCGTGCCGGCGACGTAGGTCCATGATGAAGTGCCTGAGAGCCATGCATTACGACCTAAGCCAAATTGTGGATGCTCGTCGCCCAATATATTTTGCGGATAACAGTAGGGCTCGGATTCAAAAACCTCGACCTGATCATTCTTAGACGCCGGGTTAATTTGTCGGTAATATTGGTAAGCGCGATCACCATTGCCGACTTTGGTTTCAGCAATCATCATCCATGGGTTCGCGTGCAAGAAGATCCCACCATTCTCTTTCGCTCCGGGCGGATACGTAGACACCCCACCCAGTTCGGGCGAGAATCCGTTATATCCGGGCGTCGAGAGCTTAATCCCATTTGCAGTATTTAATTTTGTATAGACGGCATCCAAAGCTTGCGTCGCACGCTCAGGTGTTGCAAACCCAGAAATCACCGACCAGCTTTGTCCATTGGTATAGATCTGTCCTTGGGCATTGGTATGCGATCCGATTGGTGCCCCTTTTTCATCAAAGTAACGGACGAACCACTCTCCGTCCCAGCCATGCTGATTGACGATGTGTTGCATCTGTTCATATTGGTCTTGATAACGCTGTGCGAGCGATGTCTCACCACGCAATTGACACAGATCGAGCATATCCAGTAACGCTTTACCGTACATATGAGCGACCATCAGTGACTCAGCCCCCGTCGGTAAATTCACCGTATCATTCCAGTCCGCAAATCCCAGTAGCGGTAAACCATGTTGCCCGGTATGCGTTTGTGTAAACGCAATCGCACGGCAGAGATGATCCCAGACTGTCCCTGAATCAACCGGCTTGCCCTGCTTATCTTTTTGATAGTAAGGAATGGTTTGATTGAGGAAATCCGCATTGCCGGTTTCTTTGACATATTGAGTGACGGCATAGACGATCCACAGGTGATCATCACCATAATAATCCGGGCGATCTTCCTCTTCACGCGAGTCACCGGCATTGGCTTCCATCGTTGAAGGGAAGAATTGATGCATGGCAGAGCCATCGGTATTCTGTACCGAGAGTAAACGTTCGATAAATTCCCGCGCTTCTTCAGGCATGTGCGTCATCACACCCAGAATATCCTGCGATGAATCACGGAATCCGATCCCACGCGCCCCATAACCAAGCTGATACAGCGATAAATAGCGAGACCAGTTTTTAGTGGTATGACACTGGCGAGGGTTGTGCACATTCAGCATTGAGTTCATCGCTGAATCAGGTGTTGTTACTTGAATAGCCGACAAATAGCCATCCCAGAATTCGCCCAGGTCAGCAAAAGCCTGATCGACTACTTGATGATCGCGATATTTCTCTAACAGCGGTTGCGCGATAGCGAGGCTCGCCATTTGGGTCAATTGGACAACGGTACGTTCGGTTTGCTGTGGCTTCAGCCAGCCTAAACGTAAGTTCAGCGCCCCGATATTATCCCCGCGCAAACATTCGCTGTTGGTCAGCTCAGCACCATTTAATGCTTCAGGTGCCGCCCAGCTCCCATAACCGTGATTCCCGAGGAACTGCTGGCGATCTCCGTCAAATGACGTCGCTGGCCGGTCAGCGGTCAATAAATTCACCGCATAGTCTCGCTTCATGAACGCATACTGTTCCAAAACGGTATGTCCCTGCGCTTGTTGATGCGCTTTCAAGATCATCGTCTGAGGGACCCAGTCAGCATTGACCAGTTGCTTTAATGCATCAAAGTGGGTGAATTCAACCACCGGAATGACATCGACATGCAAATCGTCACCGGAAATATTAGTGATTTTAATATCTTGCAGTAAAACCGGATCTTGTTTCGGTACAAAGAAGGTGCTCTCACATCGCACACCATACGCTTCTGCAATAATGGTGGTGTAAGATAGTCCGGTATGATTCTCAAATTTATCCAACGGCTTCAGGGTCGGTGTATAAAATGGCGAGAAAATCGTAACTTCCCCATTTTGATGACGAACCTTTAGATATAATGTCGAACCTTTAAAGTCGGCATTTGGCATCTGGGTAATATATTTGGTGATGCGATTCAGTGCGGGATCCTCCTTACAGAGTAAAATTCCGCCGTTACTATCCACCAAACCACCGAAATTTAAGGTTCCTACATAATTACACCATTTGATTGGTGTACAGGGTGTTGTAGCAACATATTCTTTATTTTTATCGTCAAAATATCCGAATTTCATGATGACTATCCCTAGTCCCCTTTATCAATAAAGGGAACAATTGATTTAAATATATTGTGATTTAAAAACTAATTTATATTTAAAATAGCGACACTAACTGGCTAAAGAATTTTCACTTAATGCATCAAATAAATGGATTGAATCCAGATCTAAATAAAGTTTTAATTCATCGGTATTCACTTCAGCCGCTTGTGTTTCCACCGTCAGTGGTTGACCCGCAATTTCAGTTTTCAACAAAATACTGGCGCCGAGTAATTCTTTGTCTTTAATTTTTACGGAGAATGGGAACACACGATCATGATCGATATGTTGCGCGCGTAAATGAATGTCCGTCGGACGAACCCCCAAATGTAATGCTAAGTTTTTCGAAGCGAGTGCTTTAAATCGTTCAGGCAGCGGGATCAGATTGTCGCCCAATTGAATATAAAATGCTTCCTCTTGACTGATGAGCTTCGCATCCAACATGTTCATTGACGGGCTACCGATAAACTGAGCAACAAATTTATTGGCTGGTCGTTGGAAGACATCGGTTGGCGTCCCGACCTGCGCAACATACCCATCTTTCAGGATCACAATCCGATCCGCGAGTGTCATGGCTTCAATCTGGTCATGGGTAACGTAAATCGTCGTTGTTTTCAGCTCGCGGTGCAGCTGTTTAATCTCTTCACGCATCACACCCCGGAGTTTCGCATCGAGGTTAGAGAGCGGTTCATCGAATAAAAAGACTTTGGGTGTACGAACCATCGCGCGTCCCATCGCGACCCGCTGACGCTGACCACCCGATAACGCTTTCGGTTTGCGATCCAGTAATGGCTCCAGTTCCAGCATTTTCGCTGCTTTACGAACTTCTGTATCGATATCCTTTTTGGCCATGCCTTTGAGTTTTAACGCGAATGCGATATTTTCGTAAACGGTCATGTGGGGATAGAGCGCATAACTTTGGAAAACCATGGCGAGGTCCCGGTCTTTCGCATCCACTTTATTGACCAGCTTATCTCCGACATAAATATCGCCGGAAGTAATATCTTCAAGCCCGGCCAACATCCGCAATGTCGTTGATTTACCGCAACCTGACGGCCCGAGGAATACCACGAACTCACCATCATTCACGGTGAAGTCGAAATGCTTCACGACATCAACATCACCAAAAGATTTCTTGATATTTCTGAATTCAACTTTAGCCATTACTTGTTCTCCTCAGCTCGCTCTAACAACATATTTTTATAAGCAATAGCGCTTTGTTTCAGTGTTCTCTCTTGGGTCTGATAATCCACATAAACCAAACCGAATCGCTGACGATAACCAAATGCCCACTCAAAATTATCCATTAAACTCCAGGCAAAATAGCCGTCGATCCGTACTCCGGCTCGGATGGCCTGATCGATGGCTTCAAGATGCGTCTGAAAATAACGGATACGTTGTTCATCGTTAACTTGGCCATCAACACAAGTGTCGTCGGTCGCCGCACCATTTTCAGTCACATAAATGGGTGGCATATTGTCATAGCGTTCATTTAAACGGACGAGTAAATCCGTCAGACCTTGAGGATACATTTCCCAGCCGATATAGGTATGCTCATTCTCAGGTTGGGGAACGATTTTAATCTCACCATGCTCATCATAACGAACCACATTACGGGTATAGTAATTGATACCAATATAATCGACAGGCGCGGAAATAATCTCGAGATCCCCTTCCAGAATCATCGGCATATGCATTGCCTGATGCTCAGTGATTAAAGCCGGATATTCACCTTTCAGTACCGGGTCAATAAACCATTGGTAATTGTCAGCATCTGAATAATTGGCGGCACCGATATCTTTGTCTTCCAAAGGGTAAGCCGGTGATGCACTGAATACCACGCCATGTTTCGCATTCGGAGCATTCTTACGCAGTACGGGCATGGCTAACCCATGTCCTAACATCAGGTGATGGGATGCGAGAAAACCTTCACGTTCTCCGACAACGCCCGGCGCATGAATCCCCCAGCGATACCCTAAGAAAGCCGCCACAAACGGTTCATTTAATGTGGTATAAACATCGATCTTATCGCCAAAATGACGGCTGACGACATCCGCATACTCAGCAAACTTATACGCGGTTTCACGGTTGAGCCAGCCCCCTTTATCTTCGAGATATTGGGGCAGATCCCAGTGATACAGCGTGACGTACACCGTCATTCCCCGGGCATGACATGCATCGATGATCTGCTCATAAAACGCCAGACCTTGCGGATTAACAACCCCGTCTTCGGGCAGAATACGCGGCCAGGCAATCGACAAGCGATAGGCATCCACACCTAAATCACTGATCATTTCAATATCTTGTTGCCAAAGATGGTAGTGATCACAAGCCACGTCACCATTATCACCATCGTCCACTTTACCCGGCTTTTGACAGAACGTATCCCATATCGATGGTGTCCGGCCACCTTCTGCGACACCACCTTCAATCTGATAAGACGAAGTAGCCACACCAAAAACAAAATCTTTATGACGTAATTGAGAGTCTTGAGGAAGTTCGTATTTATTCATGATCATAACCTTTAAAATCTTTAACCTTTCACTGCACCAGACGTGAGCCCGCTGATCATCTGTTTAGACGCAAACAAGTAAGTCACGACAAGAGGCAGTATCGAAATTGTTGTCCCCAACATCACCGCGCCCCAAGGGGTATTCGGGATCCCCTGAACACTACGGAGTGCCTGGGTGATGACGTAATTCTCAGGTGTTGTCAGCACCACCAAAGGCTGCATAAACATGTTCCAGAAGAAGACAAACTGGACGATTGCTAATGTCGCCAAGGCCGGTTTCATCAACGGCAAGACAACACTCCAGTAAGTTCGCAGCTGACCGGCACCATCAAGTTTCGCCGCTTCCAACAACTCTTTTGGCACAGAAGCCACGATATGTTGACGCATCAGAAAAATCCCGAATGGCGTGGTCGTAAACGGCAGCCATACCGCAATGTGGTTATCTAACAAACCCAGAAACTTAATAATCATGAAATAAGGAATCAGACTCAGCACCGGGGGAATCATCATGGAGCCGACTAACATCCCGAATATCAGTTTCTTGCCTTTAAATTGAAAGACACCGAATGCGTAGCCACCCATGCTACAAAACAGCAGTGAGACCGCCGTCCCAAGGAAGGCCACATAGATCGAATTAAACATCGCCTGCCAAAATGGCATGATTTCTTGCAGCTTGGCATAGTTGATTGCCAAGCTATCCCCAATCGCAAAACTAATGCCCGAACCAAAAATTTCAGTCCGGTCACGGGTTGATAACAGCGCCGACCAAACAAACGGAAACACTGTCACAATTGCAGAGATAATTAAGATAAACGCTAAGACAATCATGGCTAACTTTGTCATCACCGCGATGGTTTGATCACTCGGTTTTAAAGCACTCAGGCCCGAAGGTTTTTTCTCTAATGAGTTCGCCAACATTTTATTGTTCCCCCAGTCCTTTTTTGCCGAAGAAGAAAAATTGAATCAAAGTACATATTGCAATCAGAGCAAACAGCAGCCATGAAATTGCAGAAGCGGTGCCCATTTCTAACCATTCCCAACCCACTTTGTAGAGATACATTGAAATCGTTAAACCTGACTGGCCGGTACCACCGGTACCACGGGTCAGAACAAACGGTTCTTCAAATAGTTGTAAGTTGCCAATAATCGTCATGGTGACGGCAAAGAAGATAAAAGGACGAATCATCGGCAATGAAATGCTCCAGAAACGACGGATAGCATTGGCACCATCCATCCGGGCCGCTTCTAAAATATCTTTCGGGATCGTCATCAGCCCGGTGGTATATAAAACAATATTGAAACCGGTGTATTTCCAGAACACCATAATCGCGATAGACGGTTTTACCATGGTTGCATCATCAAGCCAGCGGATCGGCTGAAATTGATTAACCCACGCAAAAGCCCAACCGAATAAAGAGCTATCAGCAAGTGAAGTCAGCGTCTGATTAATAATGCCCGAATGGGGCGAATACATATTAAAAAAGATCAGAGACGCGGCAACGGTGGAAGTAATGTAAGGCAGAAAATAAGCAGACGTTAACCAATGGCGTAGTCGATCTGCCATTGAGACCAAAATATAAGCGACCGGAATCGCGATGAGGTGTTGTGCGACACCGGAAGTAATCGCGAGCCAAAATGTGTTTTTAAGAGAACGCCAAAGCCACGGGTCGGTTAAAGCGATTGAATAGTTCTCAAACCCGACAAATTTCATCGCCTCTAAACCTTCAACAGGGTTCCATGCGTGAAATGAAAGATAAACAGAAAAAACTAATGGAAAAACACCAAACACCGAAAAAATACATAAGAATGGGAATAAAAAACCATAGGGTGTAAGCGCTTTCAAATATCTATTTAAAAAACGCTCATCCGATGGGCTTCTATTTTCATCTCTTGACGAATGCTTCATAATTACAACCTCTTTACAAGGAAGTCATACTGACTTCCTTGTATACATACCAATACATGAATTAAAGATTACGAGTACGACGCTTAATTAAACGCTCAGCTTCTTTTAGTGCAGTTTTGATGTCTTTATTCTCATCAAGAACTTCCATGAGTGCATTTTCGAAAATAATTGAGCGAGCAATATGATCCCCTTTTGAAGGTTGAACCGGTTTGATATTTCGTGCCACTTCAGCAAATAACAACCGAGCCTGTTGCCCTCCCAGAAAATCAATTTTCTCTTTAAACATGTCGTCATCGTACGTGGTGACATTAGCAGGGAACGCGGCAATCGTTGCAAAGTGCTTCAGCTGGATGGCACGGTTGGTCGTCATGTACTTAATCAACTCCCACGCTTCATCCTGATGTTTAGATTGCTTCGGAATCGACAAGAACGATCCGCCCCAACTGCCGTAAATCCCATTCGGTAAATGTGAAACTGCCCATTTGCCTGATGTTTCCGGTGCGATCCAGTTCTGCAAATGACCGAGCAACCAAGCCCCTGACAATTGCGTCGCAAAAGTACCTTTACGGAATCCTTCATACCATTCATTTGACCAAGCCAGAATCTGACCATCTAACCCTTTATCACGAATTTCTTTGGCCACTTGAAACGCATGCACAAAGCGCTCGGATGTAACAACCGATTTACCATTCTTATCGAAATAGATGCCTTCACCCTCAGGGACCGTGGTAAAAATGATAGTTTGTGCGACATCAGCAGCAGACGGGATTAATTGAATCCCAATTTTTTTAAGCTTTTCACCCGCAGCAATGTATGAGTCCCAGCTTTTGATCACATCATCGACTTTGAGCCCGGCTTTTTTAAAAATATCGGTACGGTAATACATCACCCCCGGACCTAAATCCACCGGCATCCCATAGACATCACCATCCCCGCCTTTTCCTTGAGACCAGGCATAAGGTGCAAAACGGTCTGCGTACTGATCAGCACCATATTTTTTAGAGAGATCAACCAAACCACCCGAGGCGACGAATGGACCGATTTTCTCAACATCAACAACAATGACATCACCAGCACCCGAGCCTGTTGCCAAGTTGGTTGTGAGCTTGGTGTGATGGTCACCGTGGTTATTCATCAGGTAATCAACATGAATCCCTGTTTTTTTCTCGAAATCAGGCAGTATCACTTTCAGGCTGCTATCAAAATCAGGGAATCCATCAAAGCGAATGCGCTTATCCGCATCCGCAGAAAAAGAAGGCGCAGACACGATTCCCATCAGTACAACCGAGGTGAGTGTTAAGGCTTTTATTTTCATCATTTATCCTTAAATAACTTATAGGGTATTTATTACGTTCTTGACTGAATCTCTAATGACTAGAGAAGGTACAAGTTTAAGATTCACATCAGATTTATTTTTATTGATTTTATGAATTGCTAGTTTTACTGCTTCTTTGCTCATTTTCTCAATCGGAAAATCAATGGTTGTTAACCCCGGAGTGAGATAACGAGCAAAAAGAATATTGTCAAAGCCAACTAACGAAATATCATCCGGCACAGAAAGTCCGACTGACTTCAGCACTTCACGCGCACCGAATGCCATGTGATCATTCGCTGCAAATACAGCAGAGAACGGACATCCGCGATTGAGCAATTTGTTCATGGCGCTCATCCCTGTTTCTTCGGTAAATCCGGCCTCGGAAACAAGCATTTCGTTATATTCCAACCCGGCATTTTCCAATGCTTTTCTATAGCCTTGCAAGCGGCCCCTTGCATCAGATTTATTCAGCGGCCCGGTAATGCAAGCAATATGTTTGTGCCCCATTTTGATCAAATATTGCGTCGCAAGTAACCCACCGGCTTCATTATCGATATCAATGCAACTGGTCACCATTTCAGGTACGACCCGGTTAATTAAAATAATCGGTAACCCTCGCTCTTCTAACATGATTAAATAATCATCATCGAGTTGTTGTGTATGGAGAATAAGTGCATCAACCCGGCGGCCTAAAAGAAATTCAACAGCTTCTTTCTGACTTTGCTCAGTATTTGCTCCTGCCGTAATAACAGCATGATAACCGAGCTGACGTAACTGTCCTTCAATACTTTGTAATATCCCTGAATAAAATGGGCCACCTAATTCGGGGACAACAATACCAACACTTTCTGTACGGCTAGAAGCCAATGCTTGAGCAATAGAATTGGGGCGATAACCCAATTCTTTAATGGCTCTTTCAACTTTTAATTGTTTTTCCCGACTGACTCGGGTCGACCCATTGATAACTCTGGAAACGGTTGCTTGTGATACACCTGCTCGTTCTGATACATGTTTAATAGTGACCAAATGAACCTCTGCTTGAAATCGCTTACAACTGGAGTATTCAAGATTATTGGTCACTTAAGCGTGACATTAATCACGGTAAACCTGAAATTTATTTAGTGATTAAGAAAAAATTGAAAAGCTTTGCAGTTTTCTAATAAGTCATGAAATCATTTCACATCGGTACGGTTGTTATCATTCATGACATAAAAAACCCTACATACTCAATGTGTTTATTTTATTCACACTGAATACTAATTGAATTGCTTATCATAATTTAAACGAGGATGTGAGTTCAGATTGATATTCTGCCATTTGTTCTAATGCTTTACTCTGCTCTGCTAAATTTTCAGATCGAATCATATTTTGATGAGACAACATCTGAATCTTATTAATATTTTCTTTGACTTGAATTGCAGCAAACTGATGTTGCTCCGTCGATGCTGATATTTTATGACTACGCTCTTCAATTTTATTCAGATTCATATGCACCTCATTTAAAGAGGCATCGACATCCTGAGTCTGAATGATACAATTTTCCATATCATCCACACATTCTGATATTTGTTTCACTGCTAAAACAGAGCTTTGTTGTAGTTGTTCAATTTTTGATTGTATTTCTTGGGTACTTGCTGTGGTTTTTTCAGCTAACCCTCTCACTTCATCTGCAACCACAGAAAAACCACGACCTTGTTCTCCGGCTCTTGCCGCCTCAATCGCCGCATTCAAAGCGAGCAGATTCGTTTGTGAAGAAATATTAGAAATAATATCCAGAATCGACTCGATACCGGCACAATAGCTTTCTAGCTGATATATCGTTTGGGTCGAATCTTTCAAGCGCTGAGACAGGTGATTCAATAACTCAACATTTTTCTGCATCAATACCTGTCCGGAATTCGAACCGTTTACTGCAACGGTTGCGATAGATAACGTCTCACTGACCGACTCTGAAATATCTTTCACTGTGTACTCAATTTCTTCCATTGCTGTGGCAGTCGATGCGGTTTGTGAGGTTTGTTCTGCAATCGCAAGACTCAATTCTTCACTGGTCTGTTGATTATCGAGAGAAGCATCATTCAGTTGCTTCGCCGTCGAGCGCATTTGATGAATGATATGGGATAAATCATCGATGACCATATTCACCGCCTTAGACAACATCCCAAATTCATTATTGGTTTGATAGTTAACACGTGAACTGAGATCTTTTTCTGCGACCTGACCAAGCACGCGTTGCAAGCGTCTGCTTGGCCTGCGAATCATTGTCGCAATCACAATGCCGATCAAGAGAGCAACCACGACGGACGCAATTGACAGTATCACCAGTGTAATCACGGATTCCTTCGCCTGATCGGTTGATTCAACATAACGTTGCTCTGCGATTTGAGTTGCATATGCTGAAAAGTCATCAATATTTTTCAATTGTGCATCAATATCTAATTTGACATCACCTTGCTGTTCAGTCAGCTGGTCATAGAGTTCAACCGACGCAATATGCCTTAAGACAGCCCCATCAGCGGAGAAGGCTTGCTGCTCCAATAGCTTCAGCGGTGTTTCACTTTGACGAAAAAATGATGGTGATGCAGACTGGAAGGTTGCAATCGCTTGATCTAAACGCGTTTTCCGTATTTTAAAGCGCCGCTCTAATGCACGTGTCTCAATCACATCTTGTAAAGAAAACGCTTCATTCACTTCACCAACCAGCAAGCCGATTTGGGTGAGCAGTGCTTCAATCGACTGACGTGCATCAGGCTGATTTTCTGCGGCAAGATTTTCTAACAAATTATTATTAATTTGCATAATGAGCGATTGAAGTAATGCCCGTTGTTTGACATTTTTATCTTTCATTTCCAGATACTTCTTATAAGCATCCAGTGTTACATTGATATCTTGAAATGTCTCCACTGCTGTTGATTCTATTTTCTCTACAAACGCGCCAATGTGATGATCGGGGTCAGGTAGCGCCTTAAACCATGCAAGCTTGGTCCGGAAATCTTGCATCGATTGCTCAATAGACTGACTTAAAGGCTCTAAATCTTCCGGGTATAGCGTTGATAAATATGACATCATCGTACGATCAATATTCAAATAGTTGATCGTCAATTCACCCGAACGTAATATGAATGGTGCTGATTGTTTCAACATGAATTCCATATTGGCAGAAACTTTATGATTACTATTTAATAATGCACCGGCTGAAATTAACATGGTTAGAATAATAGTAAAAAAACCCAGATAAACTCTAGATACAATTAAATTAAGGTTCATATTACAGCTCTTCAATATCACATGAGTAAAAAAAAAGGCACAACCGTGCCTTAAATTCATTAGAATAAAACAGTCTTGAAAAAAACTCGCCGAGTAGATTTATTTAAAATCACTTGACTATTAAAAATATTAAACAATGAAACGGCTGAAAACATCGCTAGAATTCACATTAATCTATAAATTTCGATATTACTTAGACAAACCATTACAATTCAACTGTTTATAAAAAATTGCTTAATGATATTGCATAAAAAAAGTCGATAGTAATCACAAAACATGACGCCATATTGGAGATTGACTATCGAATATTTGAAAATATTGTCATGCTTTTGAATATGTTTCATAAAAATAATAGTGGACAATACCTCTTAGCGGATACACTAGACTGTGCAGTAACCGATTTGCTCCCTGATTCGAATACAGAAATACTCGAGGATCTTAGATCCAAGTAGATATGTAGAATAAAAAGGAGCAGCTATGCTCCTTTTGCTACTTACGATCAACAACACTGCGTGAGCAGTGTTGCTTCACCTCTTTTCTAATTCAGGTTATTTACTTAAAAGACATACCAAAACCCTTGCCTAATTGTATGTGTTGAACAACCTGTCGCCCGTATCAGGCCCCTTCCCATTTGAAATAACCTGAACCTTCGCTCCCTCATATTTGTTACTTGAAACTCGCACAGTATACAAATCGTGACTTTTAAGTAATTCTGTAGAAGTGCTTGGGATGACCGTTGTAACAAGTTTTATAGGGTTAGTGTCTGGCAGTTGCTCAATCAAACTAAATACACTTTTCCCCGAATTTATAACAGCATCAACAATGATGATTTCTTTTCCTTTAACCAGTTCTAGATCTTCTTTAGAAATCTTATCATCGCTAACAAAAATGATTGATACAGTTCCGCCAAGTTGTTCTAGCTTGTCAGCAATACCATTACCAAAGCACAGACCTGCACGCATCAGAATCAGTACAGCATAGTTTTGCTGATGATTCGAAGACTGTGAGATTGGTTTTGCAATGATCTCACCTAGCTGATAGTGTGCGTTTCGAAGTTTGTAGCCCATCGACATTGAACTGCTTTTACAAATCTCAATCAGTTGATCAAAACTATGCTTTTGAGTGCTTTCATTTAATATATACATAATTATGCTTCTTCTAATTCACAACATCTTTTAAGGTTATAAGATACTTCAACGTCAAATAGTTGATCGATATTTGTACATCCTACTCTAGCTATGTAAGACTCCACAGCTTTGTTCAATTTTTCGTGAGCGACCAAATACCCTTGATTTGCTATTTCTAACATTGGAATGTCAATCATCGAATCACCAATAGCTACTACGTGTTTGCCTTTGTCTCTTAGTCGCTGCGCTATTGCTTTCTTGAAATATGGAGTTACAAGGTATTCAAGTTCTGGTTTACTTGTGTTGCCTAACAAAACATCAAAAATTTTATATTTGTCATTAACTAAAGTCCAAATATCAAATACACCTGAAGTAACACCAATAACAACAGAATCTTTCTGACACCTTAAGTATTCGAAAACATTCTGACTTAGATATATATTATCCAAGGCTTGATTAGCGGATTCTTCTACTTTTATAGGGCTTTGCTTTTTGTACATATTCCATACTTTAAAAAATTGGTATGACGTATATCTATCATTTCTAAATACAGATTTTAATTTTTCTTTCCTGATTCCCAATTTTTCACAAAAATCATATGTACCATCATTAATTGAAACTGTTTTGTCACAGTCAATAAGTATAATCTGTGTTGGTTTTTCTAGTAACTCTTGGTATTCAGTATAAAACTTATTAGCGAAGGTTTGACTACAAAGTTTTGATGAGTATGAGTCCAACCAATAATAAATAAATTGAACGCTAGATTTAGTATCTTCATCTAAGATAACTAACTCTTTGTGATGATAATTGCAGATCTTATCTAGTTCATTTTTTTCAAACTCTTTCCAATTTCGTACCTGACCTTCAGTAATATCTAAATTTTTTCTATCACCTTTGCTTTTTCTTGAAAATTCTACAATCATTTCTGATGGAGTATCCAAATAGAAGAAGTGATCGTAAACATTTTCATCTTGTTCAGTGAAGACTACTTTGTAAGAATCGCCATCTATAAAAGAATAGTGACCATCTACTAGTACGAGATCGTATTCTGAATTTTTTTCATCCACTATTTCAGTAAATTTTTCTCGTAAAATTTTTTTGCTTGATTCTTCGAGACTTTTAAAAGGTTTTTGGAACATATCTTGAGCAATTTCATTCAATGTCTTTGAACCCTGAATATGAATAGCAGTTAACTGAGTAGTTTGCTGTAGATAGGCTATTACATTGTTGATCAAATAATCTTTACCAGCTCTAGATACACCATAGATAGCTAACTTCATCATTTAACCTCAACATACTTATCGTAGTAACATTCACCGTCCTCTAAAGGCTTCATCTTACCCATTTGAAACTCTAAATTTTCAAGATCCATATCGAATGCACCATAATTGTAACCTTCATTTCCATAGAACCTACCACACGGATAGATGCCACGTTTAGTGATGAAGATATTTGTGCGACCTACTCCACAGAGCGTGCCATACATTGTACAGTCATATTTCTTTTTATTATTTTCATCGAGTTGGCGAACTTCAAACTGACTACCTTTGAAATCCTCAAGTAAGGATTGGTATTCGTCTTTTGATATAGTCATGCTCTCATCGTGAGAATCAAAAAGGCGCGAGAATGTTACATCTTTAAAGTTGTTGTATTCAAGATAATGTCTAAGTTTAGTTTTGTTTAAAATTGTTTTACTATGCACTGTACAGTTTATAGGAGGCTTATGACCAAATTTAGACTCATACTTTTTTATACCTTTAAAAACAACGTTATATTTCTCTCTACCCAGATTATGAAGCTCTTCATAACCATCTAGTGAAAAACACATTTTTATCGAATCCTGGTGGTCCAAGAAAAAACTTAATATCTTATCTGTTAATATTGTCCCATTTGTTATGGTATAAAATGCCAACCGATCCAGATTATTTTGTTTTACATATTCGATAAGACTAACAATTTTTCTATATTGTAATATTGGCTCACCAGAACCAACTATCCCGATTTTGAATATTTTTAGCTTGTTAACTACTGCATAGTCATTTAAATTTTTAGCTATTTTTATTAACTCATCAGTAGTAAACTCTTGTGGTATTCCACTTAACTTACCATTACCTTCATTATGAAAATGGCAGTAAGCACACTTCAAGTTACACTTCTCACCAAGAGATATACAAGCTCGATCAATCACTTCAACTTTCCTTTGAATAATTCAAATATCTCACTACTTTTCAGATTATCAGTATCTAAATAGTCAATTGCAGTTTTGTTATTTCTACACCGAATCATCAAGTCTGTTTTATCTATTAACTTTTCGACCATTTCTAAATTATGCTTAATACAAGCCTTCATTAAAGGTGTGTAACCATTATTATCTTGTTGGTTTGTACAAGAGTCGTGAGATAAAAAGTAATCTGCTGCTTGTAGAAACCCACTCCACGCAGCAATCATTAGTGGCGTATTCCCAGCATTCTTGCCTCCACTCCCAAAGTCAATATCAGCTCCGTTTTCGACCAATAGCTTTATCACTTCGATTTCTTTTATCTGTGTAGCGTGATGAATGGCTGAGAATCCGTATTTGTGCTTATCTCTCACATCAAGGTTGATTTCTTTCAATGTGACAAGGTATTTGATCATTGGTAAATCACGATTTCGTACAGCACACATCAATGGTGTTAAGCCACTATCAGGACTATGAAAATTGACATCAATGCCACGCATATCAAACTCCATTATATGTTGAAGTTTCCTTCCTTTAACTAAAGAACCGAACTCAATAGAACGTACAACATCATAATCGTTGTCTGTGGTGTGAAACTTCTCTATATAGATATTGGGGGTAATTGCTGTGAGATTTCTTGGCTCTCTTGTCAAGAACTGAAAATAGATATCATCACTTAGTAAATACACGTCATCGTAAGGGCAAGCTTTGGATCTCTTTATTGCTATATCAGCGATCTTTTCATCATTGTTTCCATCTGTTTTGAAGGCTTTTTCTATACAAAACTTTGCTTTCTTCTCAGTAATGGATTTCATTACCAACCAAGCTTTTTGTTTTGTAGAGGGGTTCCCTCTGTCTTTCAGGTTATTCAATTCTGAAATGACTACTTCTGGTATCACAACCTCCTCAAAAAACTCTTCAAGCTCATCAATGATCGATGGTCTTTTGATCAATGCAGAGGTATCTACAACGATAACTTTCTTCGTGATCGAAGTATTTCCAACTAACTCATCAGTCGAAGTTTTGAATACTTTCGACAGTTTGAACAACTGAGACGAAGATGGCTCATTTTTTCCATTTTCCCAGTTTGATATCACAGGCCTAGCAACGTTAAGTTGTTCTGCAAGTTCTTTTTGAGACAACTTTTTTTCATCTCTACATGCTTTGATGTTCTTTCCAATTAGCTCTGTCAGCATAATTTACATTCATATCCTTTGGCTATGCAATCAACGTCTTATGTGTATTGAAACATAACAGGCCGCTAGAAAAAGCACAAGGAGCAAGTCACTGATGTATAAATACTTTACAGCGTGTAACTATGCGTGACACATTTCTTACTTACATAACTCTGAACATATACCCGTTTAAAGCCACTCTGACTATAAAATTTTCAGACAACTTCCAATTATCAACTAAATTGCATACTTTTCTGCTCGGGAATCTGGTTGAATATATCTATGTGTCTGATCTTCAGGAAGTTTGGTTATGCTATCTAGTACTCAAAGAATGGGAATTCGGTTCTGTCTCAATAACAATGGTGTTTTGATAGATTCAAAGGAAAGTCATAACTTAGCGGGGCGTTGTCGTGTTTGCGGCAAGAGCGTCCAACGTAAGAAAAGCTTTCAACTATTTCAACATTCGGATAAGCAATGTGATCACCTTGTCTTATCCGGGATCTTCATTATGCTCTCGGCTTAGTTATCGGATATATAACTAATAACACACACCCAAAAACTGAAAATGAAATAATTCATATAAATCAACAATTTGAAAAGATTTGTTAATTATAGTCATCTGAAGATTTATGCACTTCATCGTTTAGTAAGTTATTCATTTTTTTCAATGACATAATCATTAGACATAAAAAGTATCCACCGGCATAGCCGGTGGTTTTTCATATGCGCCTATAAGGCTCTCCTACTGGCAGGCGCGTAGTGATCTGACATTTGCATATGACTAGTTCCTGCGGCCCGTAAACGGGCTACCTGAATACGGGATCGACAATTGCTCTCCCATTTTATCCTGCTCTAGTTGCTGCTTGATGTAATTTTGTATCTTGCTCGTATTCTTACCTACCGTATCTACATAATAACCTCGGCACCAAAATTCTCGATTTCTATATTTAAACTTCAAATCCCCGAATCGTTCATAAAGCATTAGGCTACTTTTACCTTTCAAATACCCCATAAACCCTGAAATACTCATTTTGGGCGGTATTTCTAAAAGCATGTGGATATGATCCGCGCAACATTCCGCTTCAAGAATGTTCACATTTTTCCATTCACATAGTTTCCTTAATATTTCACCTATTGCTCTACGTTTTTCTCCGTAGAACACTTGCCTTCTATATTTCGGTGCAAAGACTATGTGGTATTTACAGTTCCAGCGCGTGTGCGCTAAGCTCTTTTCGTCCCCCATTGGGACCCCCTTTCAATTCTTAATTAATTCTTGTAGTTGCCAGACCACAAGACGTTTTTATCAAATTGAAAGGGGTTATATAACTGACTTATAGCTGTAAGCTTTACGGAACCCCCAGCCTAGCTGGGGGTTTTCTCTATACAAAAAAGCCAACCTCATCAAAGGTTGGCCTGCAATACTTGAATATCAATGATATCGAGTCATATTAATCTAGTAATGCAACTGACTGCTGTACAATCACCAACTCTTCATTGGTCGGGATCACCATCGCAACTGTATTGTGCATTTCAGAACGCGCAATCACACCGGAATGACCAAACCGTGCCGCCTCATTACCTGCTTCATCTTCCACAAATCCGAATACCCGCAAAGCATTCAAAATTTCGCGCCGAATCGGTAGTGCATTCTCGCCGATTCCGCCAGTAAATATAATCGCATCAACGCGCTGAAGCGGAATCATGTACGATGCAATATATTTTGCAACCCGATAGGTAAACACTTCAAAAGCAAGTTTGGCATCTTCATTGCCCTGCTCCATAGCTTCTAACACACCACGGGCATCGGAAGTCAGGCCGGATACGCCCAGAAAACCTGACTTTTTATACAACATGTCGAACACTTGTTCTTGTGTCCAGCCTTTCTTTAATAAAAACTCAATAACGGCCGGATCAATGTCACCACAGCGCGTCCCCATCATCAATCCAGCCTGCGGGGTAAATCCCATCGACGTATCAACACACTGACCATCGCGAATCGCACAGACAGATGCCCCATTGCCCAGATGAACAGAAATGACATTGGTGGCATTGACATCTTTATCCAGCATTTTTGCCGCTTCACGGCTGACATAATAATGGCTGGTGCCATGAAAACCATAACGGCGAATCGCATATTGATCGTATAACTCCGTTGGAATCGCATATCTGTAGGCTTTGGGCGGCATGGTTTGGTGGAACGCAGTATCGAATACGGCAAACTGAGGTAGCGAAGGGAATGCTTTCATGGCAGCACGAATCCCTTTACCATGGGCGAGATTGTGTAAAGGTGCCAGTTCCGCCAGTTGCTCAATTTCGTCAACAACCTGTTCATTGATTCGAACCGTCGAAGTGAATTTTTCGCCCCCGTGGACAATCCGGTGTCCGGCGGCAATGATTTGGTCACTCAACCCAAGTGCATCAATCAGTTTGACAATCCGATCAACCGCATGTTGGTGATGATTATCAGGATAACCGATCATCTCCTCAGTTTTTTCACCCTGATACTTCCAGCTGATAGCCGCCTCGGGTAACCCGAAACACTCACCTAATCCACTCACAATGGCTTCACCACTTTGAGCATCAATCACTGCAAATTTAAGGGATGAACTACCTGAATTAACGACCAACACATACGAGCTCGACATAAGGTTTTATCCTGTATCCAAATGAATATTGAAGCAAATGCTTCTCCTAACAATCAACGGTTCCATTATTCAATATTTTTTGAATGTTTCAACTTTATTTTATTTTGCAACGATCCTTAAGCCATTCTTTTATGATCGAAAACAAGGAATAGTTTATTTTCAAACTAAAAATATATGAATTTTCTCAGTCAGTACGTCTATGCCTGTAACTCAACGCAGCAAGCGCGGGCGGTCTCATTCACTTGGCTGTGCTTTAAGATCTGATATGCAAAATCGAGCGGAACATCATAAGCTGAACAAGTTTTCGCAATGACTAAATCAGACACCAGAATATCGGTTTCTGTCTGGGTTAAAATCCCTGCGGCAACGGGTTTACCCTGTTCAAAACCAAGATACAATTCACAAGGCGGCGAATAGATAATTTGTGTAAAGAACTCGATAATGGCTTCTTGTTCTGTCAAGGCGTGGTATTGCGTGGCTTGGAGCTGCGCAAACATGACCGTTAAGCGATGAAAATCAACGCGATAAACATCCTGAGGCATCAACTCAGTCACCGTCTTTAATTCGATATTTTGATATGCGCATTGCTGAACCGATGCCAGATAAAGATCACGACCCGCTAAACTTTGAGGCGTTGGATACGCAACATCTACTTGAGCCGATAACCACTGGTTTTTTATTTGTGCGATATTCATAAACCCTATCATTTCAATATCAGGGAGATACACCATCTTACGCGAATCTGTGCCGAAAAGGGGATAAAAGTGGTCCCTGTGTTGATCACGAACCGAAATCTTCCACAATAAGCATCATCATTCCACTGCGGTATTGAGATACCCTATCAAGGTAATCCTTTTACCTGACTCACTTTATTTGGGAATCATCGAATATCTTGATATGATGGGCACCACTCATTTGACGGCTGGAAACCAAACATGAGACTCAAGAATATATTCATCGCGTCACTACTTTCTCTGGGGCTCACCGCCTGTGATAACAGCGAAGTGGGTGATGTCAGTTTAGGTCTATTTACAACCCAAGATATCAAAATCAATCAGCTCATTGATCCTATCGTGACAGGGGTGACTTGTCATATTGCCAGCATTGAAGCTGATCTCAGTTTATCAGATCCATCAGACTCATCGATTGCTTGCCGACAAACAGGAGAGATTACCCCTGCAATGATTGCAAAAATTGATAAGTCCGATTCGGGTGAAGTGATTTTCAAAAAATCCAAAAGTATTTTCTTTAAGTCAATGAAAATGAGAAGAATATATGACCCGCAGACACAAACGTTGATCTACGTGTCTTACTCAACCAAAGAAACGTCCGGCAGCTTCAAACACAGTATATCAACGGTCCCACTGTGGGGGACAAAAGCCTATCAAATATCACCGAAGCCGAATCATTAAAAATAAGCAGAAATGTGAGGCACATATTTCTGTGCAGTGGCTAGCGAACAGTGAGCATTTGGAACAAATGTCACACTTTTATTCATCCTGACAGAGTAGCTCAATCATTTATTTTTATTGATATCAATTACACTGATACTACCAATCTGGACAAATCACATTGATGAGCATATAGACTGGCGTCAAGGAGCCTTCAATTTCATGCAAAAAGACTTGGGGGAAGCGGTGTTACAAGTTCAGCCGCCCAACAATGAATATAAAACACGCCTCATTCATATTTTTGATGTGTTTAATGAGGGGATATTTCATTTGGATACAAAAGGACTTCTGACATTCTACAATCCCGATTTTTATGTCCAGTTTGGTATTCATTCCCCCACGATTCATATCTCCGCATGGTATGCACTTGTTCATCCTGATGATCAAGTATTACTGATCGACCGAGTCAACGAGCATATCGATACTTTAGAACAACGGATACTCAATCAATATCGGGTAAAAAAAACTGACGGTGATTACTTATGGATCGAAGGGTGTGCGGTCAGTTTAACGGAAAAGAGTGAAACTTACGTCGTCGGGAGTCACCGAGACATCTCTGATAAAAAAAGGATGGAAACCTATCTTAAGGAAGCGGCTTTCTATGATGATAGCTCTGCCCTA
This sequence comes from Vibrio spartinae, assembly GCF_024347135.1. Taxonomy (NCBI): domain Bacteria; kingdom Pseudomonadati; phylum Pseudomonadota; class Gammaproteobacteria; order Vibrionales; family Vibrionaceae; genus Vibrio; species Vibrio spartinae. The sequence goes on from NZ_AP024908.1 coordinate 809,086, forward strand.
TTCAATCTGAGAAAACTACTTCTAGATCTGGATTTACTCGTTCAGTCACCAGATAACAACTTTTCAGTCATTTATATCCGGATTCATGAATTGCAATCCTACCTGATCGAATACGGAACCGATCTCCTCAAAAATGTCATCACCAATGTCAAATCAGCGGCCAAAGTCTTTCCTCCCGAACACGCAACGCTTTATCGGGTCAGTTTGGATACATACGCGATACTGTTCAGAAATTCGGTATCACATACTTCTCTCAGAATGATGTGTGCTCAGTTCGTGCTCCGTTATCAGACCTGTATGGCACAACAAAATACCCTCTTTGCCAACGGCATGAGCCTCGGTATCTATCCTGATTGTGACCAGCTTGAAAGTGAAGAAATCCTGAGTATTGCCTTTCGAACATGCGCATTCGCCAGTGAACAAAGTCAGTCTCAAATCGAATTATATGAAGGTTATACGCGACAGAAAGTCGATCGCTATTTTTATATCGAAAGTGGTTTAAAAAGTGCGCTAAGAAACAAAAGTCTGTCAGTCAAATATCAACCCATTATTGAGACCACGACAGGCAAAGTCTCCAGTTTCGAAGCTTTAGTCAGATGGCACTCCAAAGATTACGGTAATATCTACCCCGATGAGTTCATCCCCGTGGCTGAGAATAAAGGGCTCATCGTTGAGCTGGGTTATCAAGTGTTTGAAAAGGCATGCCAGTTCATCAATCACTATAACGTCACGAACCAGGCTTCCGCCCGGGTAAACGTCAATGTATCGGTATTGCAATTACTGAACAGTAACTTTCCCGATGAAATGTTACGGATCACATCAGAATCAGGTCTGAATCCGGCTTCAATCATTCTCGAATTAACTGAAACCGTGATTCTCGATGAACATAAATACGCCCTTCAACAGATCAACCGACTGAGTTCTCTTGGCTTTTTACTGTCTCTGGATGATTTCGGGGCTGGTTTTAGCTCGATCCACAGCTTTTTTGATCTGCCATTTGATCAAATCAAGATAGACCGATACTTCTCAATGAAAACCATGAAAAATGGTAACTCTTGCCAGTTTTTGGAATTTTTAATCGAGTTATGTCGGAAAGAGCAGATCAGTGTCGTCATCGAAGGCATTGAAAACAATGAGATGTTACACCAATTCTACGCAATGGGGGCTTCTCACCTGCAAGGTTACTGGTTTGCCAAACCATTATCGATTGCAGCTGCCATGAACTATAATCCATCAGACGTGATGGAGATGCCAGTCTCATCGAATTGTGGCAGATGCCAACCCCTTCCATCGATATCCCAAAGTACCGAATAGTAACCACAACAAGTGCCATCCTATCGAGCCGCCGCCTGAGCTACTACTACTACTGGTGGCGGTGGAGGAACTGTCACTTAAAGATAAAATCTGTGTCTGATAATACGTCTGACGTTTTGCATCCGTTGCAATATAGTTTGGCGCAATCATGCCATTCAATACATTGGTTATCCAACTGTCATAATCAGCAACCTCAGTAAAAACCCCCGTAACCGAGCCAGAACCACAAATCGTCGGTCCAAAGCTGGTTATACCAACTTGACGCAGTGTGCCACTGTCATTCCAGTAGATCGGCCCACCGGAATCTCCAGAGCAAACACCATTATTCATCGTGGGTGAATTTCCCCCGGAAAAACAGATCTGAGTATTATGCAACCCACTATATTTTGAAGAACAGGTTGAATTATCAACATAACTCATTGATGTTTCTAATAATTTATAGGTTGTGGTATTGACTGTGGTATTCCCATGACCAATGGCAATAAAACTCTGACTATTGTTGCGATAAGAGTCATCAGTTGGTGGCCGATTGACGGTTCCGCCAGTATTCAACGGTGATGTCAGTTTAATGATCGCAATATCGTCTTTCCATAAATCACTTTCTGAGTCACTAAACGAATTAAAATAATAAAACGCAGCCGGTCTGACTGGGGTAATGTTATAAATCCAATCCGTTTCATCATCAATCTGACCAACGGTCATAAACAACATGAACTCTTCATTAATACTGCCGCCACTAAAAATACAGTGTGCAGCCGTCAGCACATACTGACTATTCAACATGGTTCCACCACACAAACTATGCCCACCATACACCCGATCATACTCTGTTCGATCATAAAACAAGCTGACAAAATCAGGATAGGTGACGACTGATGTTTCCGTTCCGTTGACGATATAAGGGGAAACATCACTCGAAAATACGGATGAAGACAAGAAACAACAGCAGCACAGCGCAGTACGAATCCATTTTGAAAACATGAGAATATTTCGACATTGATAAAAGTATGACTATCATAGCCGCGCGAAAAAAAAAGGAAAATACTTTCTGTATTTTCCTTTTCAATTTGATTCAATGAAATCATTTACCCCGATAATAGCGCTGAGGCACAAACGGCATTTTGGTCACCGTCATCGGCAACATCTTACCGCGCACGTCAGCGTAAATCTCCGTTCCAAGGGTGGCACACTCACGGGCAATATATCCCATCGAAACCGGCTGTCCGGCCGTTGGGCCCGATGTGCCGCTGGTCACAATGCCGATATCCTGGCCTTGCTGATTAAATAACACCGTCCCTTCCCGAACCGGTGCTTTGGTCTGTCCGACCAATCCGACACGCTTGCGTTTTGCGGATTGTTGTTCAATCTGCTCCAGAATCACTGCCGCCCCGGGAAATCCACCGGCTCTGGCACCATCACGTCGGCGAACCGGGCTGATAGCCCAGAGTAAACTCGCTTCCACAGGCGTCGTCGTCTCATCCAAATCATGACCATAAAGACACAAACCACATTCCAACCGCAGCGAATCACGCGCACCAAGGCCAATCGGAGTGACCTCATCAAATGTCAGAAGATGACGAGCCAGTCGTTCCGCCTGATCGGCCGGGACAGAAATTTCATAACCATCTTCACCGGTATATCCACTTCGACTCACAATACATTCGATATCCAACAGCGACACGCGACGAACATCCATAAAATGCATGTCTGCCACTTCCGGAGCCAGTTGTGATAATACGCTGACAGCCATAGGCCCTTGCAATGCCAGTAGCGCCTGATCATTCATCTCTTCCAAAACCAGATGTGCTGGCAAATGCTGTTTCAGATGTGCGATATCCTGCTGTTTACAGGCGGCATTGATGACCACAAACAGACAGTCACCTAAATTGGCGATCATTAAATCATCACGGATCCCACCGGTTTCATTGGTCAAAAAACCATACCGCTGTTTACCGATCGGCAGATCAACAATATCGACAGGAACCAGCGATTCCAGCGCCAATGCAGCCCCCTCTCCCTTCAAGCAAATCTGTCCCATATGAGAGACGTCAAATAGACCGGCAGCTTCACGGGTATGTAAATGCTCTCTCTTGACACCTAACGGATACTGAACCGGCATTTCATAACCGGCGAACGGCACCATCTTGGCACCAAATTCTTGATGTAAAGCATACAACGGTGTTCTTAACAGCGACTGGTTCTCTTGTTCAGATGACATGTGGCTCTCCCTTTTCATACATCCGGTTTGCCCGATAAAGCAGACTTTAATTTTGTATTTTACGCATGTTTCCGATAAGAAACTTATTGAAACACACTCAGATTGATCATTTCGCAGTAACCCATAAAATCAGCGCATCAGAATCGCTGACAGACGTTAAGACATGCCCCATGTTGGCATCATAGTAGACACTGTCCCCCTCATTCAGGGTTATCGGTTCATAAAACTCGGTATACAACATCACCGAGCCTTCCAGCACCAGCAGAAACTCTTCACCATCATGCCGGACCCAATCCCCATATTCCTCAAACACTCTTGCCCGAACCCGAGTCTTAAACGGGGTCATCTTCTTGCCCGATAACTGAGTCGCCAGCAATTCATGTTCATACGTGGATGTCGGATGGGGTTTCCCCTGCTCCGCCAGAGTGATATCTCTGCGCCCCGTCGCGACAACTTTCTTCGGTGGCTCAAATAGTTGTGGCATCCCGATATCCAAGCCATGCGCGAGCTTTTGCATCGCCTGAAATGTCGGTGAAATCTGCTCATTCTCAATTTTACTCAGAGTCGACCTCGCCAATCCGGTCTTCTGACTTGCTTCTTCTAACGTCAGCCCGAGTTCAAGACGAATATCTTTAATACGCTGTCCTAATCGAAGCGGGTCGATATTATTTCCCTGGGATTCCTGCGTTAAAACCAAAGCAGGATTATCATCCAGTGTACTTTTCCCCATGATGTCTCCTCGAGTAAACATCAATGACCGTTCCCACCGGAACTTGGTCATCTCAATCAATATCGTTGCCTTCAGGTGCGACGGTTTTTCACTCACACGATGGTCTCGGTTTCCAACAAATCTCACTGAGACGACATCTTATGATGACTTGTTTACATACTAGCAAGAAAATTAATTTCCTATAAGAAATTTTTATTGCTTACCATTCTCTCAACAGGTAATGTTAGCGATATATGAGCCGGATTTTTACAGAGATGACTTATTTTTACAGGCATGATTTATTTTTTACAGTCGTGACTTAGTAACATCGTCCAAATTGGCTACGCTATGGGAAGAGTCGGATACCCGATGATTCCTGATGAAAGACAACGGTGAATAGCAACTAAAGCAGATTTTGTTTTTCATGATGTTTTGTAGTCATGCTCTGATTTTTACAGATTCTCAGGAATAAAATCTGAATCCGGTGACACTCTGATCACTCGTTATAATCGTTTTTTGGAGATAAATGCATGGATAACACGCTGAAGTTTACCGACAGTCACGAATGGGTTCTCAATCACGGTGACGGGACTGTTACCGTCGGCATTTCAGAACACGCACAAGAAATGTTAGGGGATGTCGTATATGTTGAACTCCCTAATGTTGATAGTGACGTGGATGCTGGCGACAACTTTTCATTGGTCGAATCCGTTAAAGCGGCATCTGATATCTATTCCCCGGTTAGCGGTATTATTATTGAAGTGAATGATGATCTCGAAGATCGTCCTGAGCTGATTAACGAAGAACCGTATGAAGGGGGGTGGATTGCCAAAATCCGCATGACGGATCCAACTGAATTGGATGATCTAAAAGACAGCGAAGAATATCTCAATACACTGGAAGACTGATCAACAAAAGCTGCTTACATCCCTTGTATGCAGCTTTTTTTATGTCCCGAGTTCAGCTTGTATCCAACGGATACCTTTTTGTGGTCACGGTAAGGAATTATGACTCAACTACTGCGCAACCTTTCTTCTCAAACAGAATTCGCAACACGTCACAACGGCCCGCGCCAGCGGGAACAAGCAATGATGCTGCAGGCCATTGGTGCTGAAAGCCTCGCAACACTCATCAGCGAAACCATTCCGGCCGGTATCCGTCTGGAACAACCACTCGCGTTACCTGCACCGCAGAGCGAATCAGACATGCTCGCTGCATTAAAACACATCGCCGGCAAAAACCAAGTTGCCCGCAGTTTTATCGGTCAAGGCTACTATGGCACACTCACACCGAGTGTCATTCAACGCAATGTTTTGGAAAATCCCGGCTGGTATACGGCATACACCCCATATCAACCCGAGATTTCACAAGGCCGTCTCGAGTCTCTGCTCAACTTCCAGCAGATGGTGATTGATTTAACCGGCATGGACATCGCCAATGCATCACTGTTAGATGAAGCAACTGCTGCGGCTGAAGCGATGGCATTATGTAAAAGAGCCGGGAAAAGTAAAAGCCACCGCTTTTTTATCGCGGATCATGTCCATCCACAGACCATTGAAGTCGTCAGAAACCGCGCTGAATTCATGAATTTTGAAGTCGTCGTGCTGCCGGTGAGCGAACTCCCCCGGCAAGACGTATTCGGTGCGTTATTACAATACCCGACGACCACCGGTGAAATCGACGATTTAACACCAGTGATCGAAGCGGCTCATCACAATAAAACCTTAGTGGCCGTAGCGACAGATCTGCTGGCCAGCACATTACTCAAACCCGCTGGTGAAATGGGTGCCGATATCGTCATCGGCTCTTCCCAACGGTTTGGAGTCCCCATGGGATACGGTGGTCCCCATGCTGCATTTATGGCAACCCGCGATCAATACAAACGCACCATGCCCGGCAGAATCATCGGTGTCTCCGTGGATGCCAAAGAACAACCTGCACTGCGCATGGCGATGCAAACACGGGAACAACACATTCGTCGGGAAAAAGCGACATCGAATATCTGTACAGCGCAAGCATTACTCGCCAACATGGCCGTGTTTTATGCGATATATCATGGTCCGGAAGGACTGAAAACCATTGCCCGCAGAACGCATCATCTGACAGCAATCATGGCGGCCGGACTGACGTTACAGGGTTACAAACTGCGCCACCAAACATTTTTCGACACCCTGACCATAGATACCGATAGTCAAACCGAAGCGCTGTATCAGAACGCACAGCAAGCCGGACTCAACCTGCGCCGCTATGAGCAAGCACTCGGTATCAGCTTTGATGAAACCACGACACTGGATGATATCCAAAAACTGTTCACCATATTCAACATTCAAGCGGACCCTGAAACAATTTCCGCTGATATTGCACCCAACGAATATGCAGCGATTCCGGCCTCCTGCCGGAGAGAATCGGCGTATTTAACCCACCCGGTCTTCCATCGTTATCACAGTGAAACGCTGATGATGCGTTATCTGAAAACGCTGGAAAATAAGGACTTCTCGCTCACCCATGGCATGATTCCTCTGGGTAGCTGCACCATGAAACTGAATGCCGCCTCTGAGATGATCCCCATCACTTGGCCTGAATTCAGTCAAATGCATCCGTTTGCCCCGAAAGATCAGGCCGCAGGATATACTGAGCTTGCTGAAGACCTGAAAGCGAAGCTGTGCACCATTACCGGCTATGACGCATTCTCGCTACAACCCAACTCCGGTGCATCCGGTGAATATACCGGGCTGATTGCGATTCAGCGTTATCATCAGAGCCGCGGTGAACATCACCGCCATATTTGTTTGATTCCCAGCTCTGCCCACGGTACCAACCCGGCTTCAGCCGCGATGGTGTCACTGGATGTCATTGTCGTCGCCTGTGATCAAGACGGGAATATTGATCTGGCCGATCTCAAGGCCAAGATCGACCAGTACCAGCAAGAAATCTCTTGTATCATGATTACTTACCCTTCAACGCATGGTGTTTACGAGAACCATGTCCGGGAGATCTGTGACATGGTCCATGCCATCGGCGGGCAAGTTTATCTCGACGGTGCCAACATGAATGCGCAGGTCGGACTCACCAGCCCCGGATTTATCGGCTCGGATGTTTCCCACCTGAACCTCCATAAAACATTTTGTATTCCGCACGGTGGCGGTGGCCCGGGTGTCGGCCCGATTGGTGTGAAATCCCACCTTGCACCATTTTTACCCGGCCATATTGAATCCGGCATTGAAGGCAACCAACATGCCGTTGCTGCCGCCGATTTAGGCAGTGCATCCATTCTGCCAATCTCTTGGGCATATATTACGATGATGGGTGAAGAAGGATTAACCGCAGCGACCCGGCTCGCGATTCTGAATGCCAACTATGTGATGGAAAGACTCAGCACCCACTACCCGATTTTGTACCGGGGAGACAACGGCCGCGTCGCCCATGAATGTATTATCGATATTCGTCCGCTCAAAGAAGCGTCCGGCATTTCAGAAGAAGACATTGCCAAACGATTGATGGATTATGGGTTCCATGCGCCGACCATGTCGTTCCCGGTCGCCGGTACATTGATGATTGAACCAACGGAATCAGAAGATCTGGCTGAGCTGGACCGATTCTGTGACGCGATGATCGCGATCCGTGAAGAAATCGACCAAGTTGTTTCCGGAGTCTGGCCGCTTGAGGATAATCCGCTGGTCAATGCCCCTCATACACAGGCAGACTTGGCAGCAGCAGCGTGGCAACATCCATACAGCAGAACACTTGCTTGCTTCCCGACCCCACACACTCAGACAGCAAAATACTGGCCGACAGTGAATCGGGTCAATAACGTCTATGGCGACCGCAACCTAATCTGTAGCTGCCCGCCAGTCAGTGATTATGACGTATAAGGTTGGGGTGTCCCCGAGTATTTAAAATTTGGACAAAGTAAAAAAATAGACAAACTCCGGTTTGTCTATTTTTCTTCTGAATAAAGACTCAAGCGCACATCTCAAAACCAAGATGCTTCTCCAAAATTCAGTTTGTTCTCATCAAAATATAAAGCGCTAATTGAGATTTAAAGGCTGACTGTCAATCCACAAATTATACAAATTTATGTAAAGGTTGAACTGAGGCGTATCGATCGCTCAATGCAGCCATAGACACAATATGAATTAGATTTTGATCAATTGGATGACCGGCTTGGTCCGGTAATGGGCGTGTTGCACAGGCGTCTTCACAAATAATCACGTCATACCCCAACTCTACCGCTTTGATCGTTGTCGCAGTCACACACATATGACTCATAAATCCGAGAATAATGAGCTGTTTGCATCCAGTTAAACGCAACATCTCTTCCAGATCAGTATTGAAAAATGAGTTCGGTAGTGTCTTGTGCACCACGGTTTCATTGTCATTAGGTTTAACAATATCCACGGCATCAGACAACGGTGAATCGCAGTTAAATACCGGTGATGATGAACTCGCTTTGTGAAGGATATGGAAAACTGGGGCATTCTTGCTTCGAGCAATATTTAACAGCTTTTCGGCGTTCGCCAAAGCTGTTTTACCGGCCTTGCCTAGCGACAAAATACCATCAACATATTCATTTTGGTAATCAACAAAAAGAACAGCTGCATTATTCCAGTCAACCCTATGCTCTTGTAGACCAGCAATATTTCGAAGCGTGTTTAATTGAGTCATGTTTGTTTCTCCTATAAAAATCAATTTAAGTATACATAAATATATTTATTGTTTGATTTCTATTTGTGCAAATGTCATGTGCAAAAATTATTGTAGACAAGTGCAAATAAAAATAGAGCCTCACTTTTATTCATTGCATATGACATGTGAAAAATTATTATCTATATTTAATTTTTGTTTTAACTTTTATTAAACCACGAAGGAAATATGAACAGCACATCATGACCAATATATAATGCTGTAAATAATATAATGCTAATGAAAATATTGAAAAAGCAATGGCAGGACATCCTGCCATTGTTTATGCGTAACTTCCTAGTTCATCCCTGAACATTTTCACCAAAGCTTCCATGACAAGCTTTTTCGGTGTGGACATCGAGGTCTTCTTCGAAGTGAGCATCCATATATCCCGAGTAATCGGCATTTCTAGCTCTATCGTCTTCAATGAACTTGCACGAAGCGAGAGTTTTGGTAAAAGTGCAATGCCGTAGCCATGTTCTGCCGCTTGCTTTTGAGCGGAGATTGTATCGGTTTGAAATTTTATAGCCTTGGTTCCGAACTTTTCAATCAGGAATTTGCATTCTGTAAGATGGCTGAACGCCGCAGTATAAGTAATGACATTGACTGGCTCATCGTTTTTCAATCGTTCTATCCAGTATTCAGTTCCACACAATACAAACGCGACCTCTCCTAACTTTCTACAAATCGATTCCCCCTTTTCAGGAAGCTCCAAGCGCAGTGCGATATCAGCCTCTTGTTTAGCAATATTCACGTTTCGACTCGATGTATCAATTTCAAATCTCAGTTCTGGACACTGTGCATGTAATTTCTTCAAGTTTTCGATGACAAAATATTCTGCTAAAAATGGCACCATAGAAATTTTGGCATGTTGGTTAAACTTCGCTTCAGGTGACAGCGACTCGGATAGGCTATTAATTTTATCTCTCAAGTCCACCGAACGTTCGTATAATTGCCTTCCTTCAAGCGTTGCATGAAATCCATCGCTGGTACGGTTAAACAACTTAACTTTTAGAGAATCTTCCAGTCGATCGATACGCCTTGAAACGGTTGCGTAATTGACATTCAATCTGTGAGCGGCCGTACTTACTTTGCCTGTCTCATAAAGCACTAAGAAAAATTTCAAATCATCCCAATTACTATTGTTCATTTCTCATCCCTGCATCTTTAATATCAATCGTATATTCACTCGTATCGACCTAACGTAAAAAATCAATTCAGCCACCGCTCACCTTTCGATAAATCAGATCGTCATACATCGTTCCACCGATTTCGACATCCTGCTTCACCACTTCAGCACAATGGAAACCACTTTTTAACAATACACGTTCAGAGGCATCATTTCCCTGAGTCACATTAGCTTGAAAACGTTTGATACCGCAGTTGTCAGCAAACTCGAGTAAACCATTCAAAGACTCTGTCGCATAACCCCGGCCACTAGCCTCCGGAGCAATCATATAGCCCAGCTCAGCCACATCATTCTGTAAATAGAATCCGGTAAGACCAACCCGCTGATGCGTCGATATTTCTTGTAATATCAAACATAACCAGAAATCAGACGCTGGGGTCCACTGCGGTAAACGAGACTCGAATCGCTCCCTGATTTGGGTCTCTGTCCGTGGATTAAAGCTGTATTTGATTGTGGTTGAGTCGGTTTGCAAGAAGTGAAAAAAATCCCAATCCGTTACATTGATTTGTCTCATTATCAATCGTTGGGTTTGCAATTGAATCGTCACCTTAATTATCCCTTGATCTTCAATATCAACGGTATGTTTACTCATACCAAAGCGAACATGTCAACATAAGTTGTTAAATCAGGGCAAGACGGAACGTGACGCCAAGTGATCGCATCAGTGCTTCTTGAGCAGTCGGTATTTGCCATAAAAAATGAGCAAGCAATAAACGAGTACCAGTAAAATCCAAAAACCAGTGTCAGATATGCTATGTAATATCGCGCATTGGTCTCACCAACATATTGATGTCCATCTAATACATACCACTCATATAATGGATATAAATCTTTCGCGACAGTAACTAGATACAATAAGAATAATACTAATGTTATGGTAATTGATAAGAATAATTTCTTTATAAAATTCATTTAGTTGTACACAAATATAATTAAAGGCGTCTGAAAGTCCCCAAACGCCTCATCTCGATTACTGACTAACCCAGAAAATACGGTTGCCATTCTCATCTTCTATCGGCCCCGGAGCTCGATCACCACGGTTTAATATAATTTGGTCATTCGTCAGATTACATAAAAAAGTGCCATCTATCGAACATTCATCTCCGGGTAAAACAATATAGTGCTTCTGCTGTTCCATTAGCTCCGGTGCAAACAATTGGTCATACCCCTGTGCTCTGGCGTAATCAACCAAATCTTTTGGATAGTAGAGCATGTGACGGTAACTGCTATCGTCCAAACCATAGAGTAATGTCACCATCCCCGCTTCAAATGCCCAGTAGCCAAAGAAAGTCGGGAATTGACCTTTATGGCGATTATACCAGTAGCAGTCTTTCATCCCTTTATACCAACCTTTGAGATACTGCTTGATACTTTCCTGCCGCTCTGTTTTTGTGGGAGAAACACCATCGCCTTTGATTGCATCGTAAAGATGTTGGTAGGATTTAGGAAATACTAGACTTTCATCTCGAGTACGAGGAAAACCGATGATCCCTAATCTAGCCAGAAAAATACTTAAAACCGGATCATCTTTTACATCACCAATTACAGATAACCATCGAGATAGTGGAAGTAAATACTCTTTTATTCCTAGTAAAACCGACAAACTATAAATCCACAAAATGTATTGAAACGAATCTTGTTCCCAAAATGGAAGAATATCATTACTATGATTTTTTATGTATAGTATAATATTTAAATATTTCATCAAAATCATTCTGAATAATATCTACTGACAGTCCTACAGAATAGTTTGATATGGTATTTTCAAGGTATGTAGTTAAGAAAAACCAACTAGTACTGCACTTATAATCAATAATTTTTGGGGAAACATTTCTTATTCTCTAAATATACTCCTTCTTCAAGAAAAGGGTCTCTTCGACAATGAGGAAAATTTGTACTCATAATTCCTTCTCCACAATATAATTAAACATAAATATCCGAATAAAAATCGCATTAAAATATCATTATGTTTTTTATATTTCGAATATTTTTTACACATTCATACTCCTCATTAGTAAAGGAACCATGAGCTTCTATTCCACCTAATGCCTTTAGTACCTTATCTAATAGTTCATTAAACTCATCAGTATTTTTTACTTTTTTAAGTTTATCTAAAGCACCTTCATAAATTTTTATACCTTGTTGTGAATTTCTTGATACTGCTAACTCATTTAATTTATCAAGGTTATATTCTAATTCTTTAATTTTCAACATGGAAAAAACCTTCTGGTAGTGGTGTTGTTTTTACTATTGTATCCTCAGTTAAATCAGTTACATCAATTAAACCCTGATAACCCAATCCATCTCTCACTTCATCTGAAAAATCAGCCTTCTGAGGCGCGGCTAAACCTTCGTATATCCAAGTTCCTTTATTAGGAAGAAATTCAGTAACATGAGTGATAGTCTCATATGCAAAAGAAAAATCCGTGAATAAAAATAGTAATATTATGATTTTTTCCATTTTATGATAACCTCGCCTTTTCCTACAGGAACCGATGATAAAAATGAAGCCCAATCATCAGGATGGATTGTCATACAACCAGCCGATCCTCTCCATGTTTTAGAATACCCCCAATGTATGTGGATATAATTAGCATTTTCCATATGATAAATGACTTTCCCTTATTAAACATCCATCTTCATAATCCAATTATTTATCAATTACATTTTACATCACAATATTTTAAATATTCATCATTGTTAAGATAAATATATTGACCATCAAACCCTGTTATATTAGACAAATGGACATCATGGAGTTTATTACCTTTATATAAAAAACTCCCACCAACCCAAAATTCTTTATCTCTATGGAATACAACTATATTATACAGCGGATGTTTAGATGACAATATTTTAAAACCATTACTATCATCTGGAGCATTAATCCATAGGATGCCACTAACAATTTCTTTTTTAAAAGAATCATCATTATCAAATTTCGCAATCGATAAAAAAAGCAATGAGATACAACCAATAAATGCGAATGAATACACTATTATTTTCTTTACGATACTCATTCATTTACCTCCAATATATCCGTTGAATAGAGACGGTGGAAAAATTCTAAATCGGTCTCGCGGTACTGGACGCAGTATTCGCGTTTGGCACACTCACGCCGTACCGAAAACGCATAATCATTGATATCCATTTCCTGAAACAGCACCGAGAGGATTTCCGGCACATCCAGTTGCTGGAAGATCCGGCTGTTATGGCGTAGCGACAGTCTTTCCAGAGAAGGCACCAACGTCAGTGAATAGAATGTATGGTGATGCCCGGTATCGCCCCGGCTGAAGTTGCGGATAATGCCGTGAACTTTTTGCACCACTTCCTGATCGCGCAGCACTTCCAGTAATGCACTGCTATCGACCATCTGCTCGAAACTCAGGTCGCTGTTGCGACTGGCAATATCGATAGTATACCGATAGCCATGGACCGATTGACCTTGATCATCCACCGAGTCTGAAATCGATTCGACGCCCTGATAGTCACGGACCACCAATGTCTCATCATTGACGCCATCAATGATGAGTCTGAATCCTAACGTTCCCATAATAAATTGAGTTGTATTGTACGCAGCATAACCTTCATCCAATTTTCATCCGACTGATTGTATACCCGTCTTAATCATCAATAGCGCTTCTCTTTTAGATTCCATCAGAAAAGTGAACTGACTCGAAGAACCTCATACTTTTTCCATACTTGCGTCTATTGTACCAGTGCCTGACGTTCATTAATCTAACCCTGTACCGGAAACATTCCGGGATGGGATTGGTCCCCCGTTGTTAAATACTTGGATAGATAAATACGGTTCTAACCGAGCTGTTTTTATGCGATTATCAGTGCGCCTAAATCATGGTGGGCTGAATCGGGCAGCTTCGGCTGGCCGTCATCCAAGTAGCGGTAGGACCAAACCCGGCTCAGTCCACCACCCAAAGATTGGTCCCTTTCCGTGGTGGAACAACATCATCTATTTTTACTTGGAGTTTATATGTTCGAAACCATTCACTATGATCCACAACTATCACAAAAAGCCCGTGAATACTTACGCCAACTGGAAGAGATTTTTCTGGCGGAACAACGGGAAAACCGACAGGAAATGTGTGAAGTTTTACTCTATCTCAACAACTTAATAACCACCCACTATTGTCGGTATCATGAAGACGGGGATGAAAATATTGCATAAAACCTGATTGGTGTTTGTGATAATCGAGCCGCATTTGCGGCTCGGTTTGATTTAGGCATCATTTTGAGTGGCTTATCTGGATTGATAGAATGAAACTCACAATATAATGAATAGTCTCGAACAACCTCCTATTGACTCACCCAAAAGATACGGTTGCCATTCTCATCTTCTATCGGCCCCGGAGCTCGATCACCACGGTTTAATATAATTTGGTCATTCGTCAGATTACATAAAAAAGTGCCATCTATCGAACATTCATCTCCGGGTAAAACAATATAGTGCTTCTGCTGCTCCATTAGCTCCGGTGCAAACAATTGGTCATACCCCTGTGCTCTGGCGTGATCAACCAAATCTTTTGGATAGTAGAGCATGTGACGGTAACTGCTATCGTCCAAACCATAGAGTAATGTCACCATCCCCGCTTCAAATGCCCAGTAGCCAAAGAAAGTCGGGAATTGACCTTTATGGCGATTATACCAGTAGCAGTCTTTCATCCCTTTATACCAACCTTTGAGATACTGCTTGATACTTTCCTGCCGCTCAGCTTTTGTAGGAGAAACACCATCGCCTTTGATTGCATCGTAAAGATGTTGGTAGGATTTTGGGAAGGCAAGGCTCTCATCTCGTTGCCGAGGAAAACCAATAACTCCCATACGAGCAAGGAAAATACTTAAAATTGGGTCATCTTCACCTTGAGGATTTTTAGATATCATTTCCACAACAGGTAATATAAATTCTTTTTTCCCTAGAAGAATCGAAATACTGTAAATCCATAGGATATATTGATACGCATCTGGCTCCCAATATTTTAGCTGTGTATGCCTAAACGACTTTTTATGGAAAATCAAACAATCGATAAATTGGGTGAACTCACCTTCAACTTTGACAAGGTCAATACCACCTGAGTAACCACAGAGGGAGTGCTCTAAAAATCTAACTACACGATCCCAGCTAACACGTTCTTTTTGTTCAGCGTCATCCGATGAATTTAAAATCTCTAACGCCTTAGAATCATTCCTTACTTTTGTTTCAAAAAAATCACGCTTCTTAAAAAAGACTGTTTCATCTAACAGCGGATCTCTTCTATCAGAATCGAATGTACTCATTGTCACTACCCTAACTTTAGTTTTACTGTAATGGGATTACTTCTATGGAATTCTTATTACTCTATCTCAACAACCTAATCACCACCCACTATTGTCGGTATCATGAAGATGGAGATGAAAATATTGCATAAAGCCTGATGGGTGTTTGTGATGTGATAATCGAGCCGCATTTGCGGCTCGGTTTGATAACGTAATAGATAATAAAATTCATATAAATTCATATATTAACTATTAATACTGAGAAAATATTCCAATCAAGAACATCATCATCTTACCTTGTTTTTAAAGTATTTATTTTCAATAAAATAAATGAAAAAAGAAGCGACCGTGAGACATAAGAAAATAAGTATAACTCGATATGGATGATATCCTATCCAAGTATAAAAAATATACACATTAACTGATATATATGCTAAAAGTTTATAACCATTTTTAACTAAAGATAAAACAATAAAATAAGGAATCATAATATATATAGCTATAAAATTAACAAACCCTAGCTCTATGCCTTTAGACATCACCTCAAAATAATTTACATAAAAGTGACGAAATAAGTCATGAAATGTAATAAATATAAAATATGCCACAAAAGATAGAACTATTTTTAATATTATATTCATAAATATTTCTCTTTCTGTTCAGCATTAATCACCGTACCTAAATTATCCGGAGAATAGTCAGTTACAGTCTCTATCTTTTCATCAAACTCCCAAAAGTGTTCACCATGAACTATTTCATAAGTATATTTTTGTGAAGCAAACAAAGCACCACGTAAGACAAGATAATTATCATATTCATTCGAGTTATCAGCTTCTTTGAAAAAAATGCCTCCATTTCCATATTCTTTCCCTTTGTCAACAACTTTCTGGATATCATTTTCTAAACGATATGTGTCAATAGCAAAGGGAATTTGTCCTATCGCATCAGACCAATATGGAAAATCACCTACCATTGATAACAAATATCCATCTGCACCATTCTCCACAGTTTTCCACAGTTTTCCAATCTCCTGATCCATTTGACCTGAAATAAATTGACCGTCTATCCTCTGCAGAGAAATTTTAAATATCATTGAAATTATTTATTTAAAATTAATTTTTTTACTGTTATTTTTCTCATAACATCACCAAGTCCAAATGTCGCACCACTATGAAATATGATTTCATACTTTTTAGGCAGAATAAATTTGAATTTCCCAGCAACCCAAATCCCATTAATTCTTACTTGACCAGATTTTACAAATATATCTGTAGTACATATATTGCAATCAGCTTTATCTATATTAGTAATAGACCAATTCTCACCCTTTGGAACTGTATATATTTGAGATCTATCCAGTTGTATATCAGCAACACTACTGAAAGAAATCAATAAAAAAGATAGATAAAAAACATGCTTTACCATTTCTTATACACTCCTTGATTGTATACATTTAACTCATAGTTTCTACGATTTTTCAAACTATCATTTTCAATACCCTGAGAGTAAATCCATGCTAACCATACAGCTTTAATATCACTTCCATATTCTTGAGAAGAGCCACCATTCACGATAGTTAATACCGATGAAGATTTAAAATTACCTACCCCAATATTATAACATAATAGAACCAAAGCATCATATTGGTTCTGTAACACATCAACTTCCACATAATCATTTACACAGTCTTCATATTCTTTTAGCTTATCACTAAACAGATCATCAGCTTTATCTTCTTCTATCCCATCCTTATATGTATTCCATTCATTTGTATAAAAACTATAATTAAAGACGTCTGGGAGTCCCCAAACGTCTCATATTGATTACTGATGAATAAGAATTTATATTATTTGCATTTTTCTCTATCTTTGTTTATATCTTTCAGATCACTATCTATAGACCATCTCTTCGAAAAATTCTCATACGTGTTAAAACTTCCAAGGTCATTTAGAATATTCATCACAAACATTACTTCGTCTTTGAATAGCCACATAATCATTAGCATATTTTCTTATTATCATAGGAAACTGAGAATCATAGCTCCCTTCTTTGGCTTTATCAGTAAAACAAACATAGATGCCTTTTTTATTCTCTTTGACAATATTTATTGTATAATTCCAATGTTCACTTTCAATATTTATTTTTGAATTTGTTATTGTAGGAGAAAATGATTTAAAATCAGAAAAATACTTTTCATCATTAGAAATCTTAGGAATGAGGGAACTATTAAATGAAGTTATATCTAGATGCTCATAAATATCTTTCGATGAATATGCCCAACATGAATTTGCTGATATTATTAAAACAATAAACAATCTAATTTTCATAATATTTTCCCTATAAGTTTGGCTTCTTTTTTTCTTCTCGTTGGATATTTATCTTCGAAATCCATAAGATTTTCATACATAGATTTCCAATCTTGATTTATAGCTTGATTCCAAAAATTCACTGTTTCTGTTGACAAATTACCATATTGATAAGAAACAGATGCAATAACAGTTTGAGCTTCTTTTGGTAAACAACCAAATTTTATTTTACTTGCTGAATTATTATATGCCTTTACAACTTTATCTGTTTCTGATTTTTTAACTTTTTCTTCCAAAGAAGACAACTCATCATCAGTTATAGATAATGGATGTTTTTTTAAGTAATCTTGAGCTGTTTTCTTTTTCTTTCCTAAATATGGAGTAAACTTCGTAACTAAATTATCTGAAAGGCCAAGAGATTTTAGATCAGCTAATGAACGAGCCCCAAGATCAAATCCAGAACCAATAGTAACGCCACTCTGACTATTTTCTGGGTCCGGAACATAACCATTTTTCTTACTACCTTCAAGTTGTTTGATGAAATCAAAATCAATATTTACTTCACACTTATCTGGATTATGAGTCCATGATTCTTTCAATGACTCATCTAATGCCAGTATTGTGTTCTGATCCACAATTCCATTAGCTGATTCTAGTTTGTATGATAAATGTACTTTATGGCTAGGAACATAAACATGTTGAAAGTGCCCCAATGAACCTTTTGTTTTCTTTCCAAAATCACCATCAGCACCGGCAACCCCTAAATCAAACCCAAGCTGAATTAGAGCTTTCTGAATTAACTCAACTTCATCTCCCTTATCACCTTTTCGATAAGATTTACGTTTCTTGACCGCAAGCTTGTTAAGAGCTTCCGAAGGTTTTAATAAATCTGACTTCAGAACGGTTGGGATAACATCAAGTACTAACTGGTTGTTTTTCTGCTTCGCTTTATCGTGATCGATATCGACCTCGATTTTAACGCGCGAAACTTTTTCAACCGGAATATTCTTTTTCTTCACTAAATCATCAACTTTCAGAAAGTGCTCAATCTTCTTCCCAAGAACTTTCAGTGCTTCAGGGATTGAATCCAGTATATTTCCCAGTTCATCCACAAGATGAATCGTTGCATTCACTGGTGTTCCATCCGGTAAATTAATTCTCTCACCTAAACGACATTGGCGGTGGCTTGCAATCTCAGCCAATGATTTTTTAGTCGGCATAACTGACTCCTAGTTCAACTCTATCCCCATCAGACAACGGCAACTCTGCCATCTCCCCACCAAACCCACTGCCACTCCCGGCACTGCCACCGGAGTTGAGGTTCACCCCGGCACCGCTGAGGGAAACACCGGACGGATCGACTTTAACGAAGCTGCCACCGGCTTTGAGGGTGATTTCATTACCCGCTTCAATAACGACATGCTCACCGGCTTTGATGTGGATTTCTGTACCGGCTTCATTGACCCACACTTTACCGGCTTTCACATGTAATTCGCCTTCAATCATCAGTGTCTGGCTTTTGGCGATTTTGGTGCGCGCTTCACCGCTGACGGTGTGGTGATCGTTGACCTTGATATGGCTGTAACGGTCATTGTCGATGGTGGTACTTTGGTTATGCTTGATATGCGTGGTCGCGTCGTTCTCGACCAGCGTGTCGGTATCTTTTTGCGCATGGAGATAGATTTTTTCACTGCCCGACTGATCTTCAAAACTCAGTTCGTTATAACCTTCGCCTTGGTGAGTTTCGGTGCGGATCACCGTTTTGGTTTTGTGCTCCGGCAACGGATACGGCGTCACATTATTGGCGTTGTAAGTCCGACCGGTAATGATTGGCTGATCGGGGTCGCCATTGAGGAAATGCACCACCACTTCATGCCCGATGCGCGGTACGGCCATCATGCCATATTGCGCGCCGGCCCAACCTTGGGTCACGCGGAGCCAGCAAGAACTTTGCTCATTCGAGCTGCCATAGCGATCCCATGGGAACTGCACTTTCACCCGGCCATGCTCATCACAATAGATCTCTTCGCCGTCGGGACCGACCACTTTCCCCATGGTCGGAAATTTCAGGATTGGTTTGTTGCGTGGTGTCATCCGCCACACCTGATCACCGCCCACCGCAGCAAACTGGTTGGCGTACGTGGTGGCACCGCTGCCACCGGATTCTTCCAGCGCTTGCGGCTGACTGCCCTGATGGGTGACCTGAATCAGCAGATAATTGCGATTCATCTCACCATCCAAGTGCTCCATCAAATCAAAACGCTTCCCGGCCTGAAGTTGCACCTCATTACTTTTACCGCTGAAGGTATGCGCATGTCGGCGCAAAGCTTCAAGGCGAATTTGTGTAAACGCCTGACCGCTGGGGTCGTCTTTAAATCGTCCCGGCTGGTCAAAGTGCTCATAGTCACCGCGCTGATAACTCATATCAGCGCCAGTGGCGGACTGGGCCAGATTGTAGGATGGCTTTTTAAAACTGTAATCGCCCAGTCGGACGTCACTGACGTCCATTTGTTTATGCTCGGTCAGGGTCGAGACATACGGAGTTTCAAACACCCCGCCGGACAGCGCGTTATACGGTACCGGCATGGCAAGACGGCCGAACCCTTCGGAATTATCGGTGATGACTAACACATGCTTGTCTTGCTGATGCTCAAAGTGGTACATCAGCCCTTCTTCAGCCGCCAGACGGTGGAAAAATTCTAAATCGGTCTCGCGGTACTGGACGCAGTATTCGCGTTTGGCACACTCACGCCGTACCGAAAACGCATAATCATTGATATCCATTTCCTGAAACAGCACCGAGAGAATTTCCGGCACATCCAGTTGCTGGAAGATCCGGCTGTTATGGCGCAGCGACAGTCTTTCCAGAGAAGGCACTAACGTCAGTGAATAGAATGTATGGTGATGCCCGGTATCGCCCCGGCTGAAGTTGCGGATAATGCCGTGCACTTTTTGCACCACTTCCTGATCGCGCAGCACTTCCAGTAATGCACTGCTATCGACCATCTGCTCGAAACTCAGGTCGCTGTTGCGACTGGCAATATCGATAGTATACCGATAGCCATGGACCGATTGACCTTGATCATCCACCGAGTCTGAAATCGATTCGACGCCCTGATAGTCACGGACCACCAATGTCTCATCATTGATGCCATCAATGGTGAGTCTGAATCCTAACGTTGCCATGTAAACACCCTTCGTGTGCTTTCTTTATGATTGTTGGGACATGGTGACTGAACACTGTTTAACCAAGTCTTTCCTGAGCCACCACGCTACCGCAGTCAGATGATTGATATAAAATAAAAATTAATCTGCAAGTCGGACCATTATATGCAACATGCAGGTTAGGATTCACGCATTATCAAGTCAGTTTGATTTTGGGAAGGCGATTTTTTGAATGGAGATAACATTTCTGTGTTTAGACGGATGGTGTCGGCACTGCAATGTTCCAGTTTTGGGGCCGGAGACTGGGAGATAAAACTTTGCAAGTCGCGTTTTGGTGCGCGTTATCAGGGTCGCTTTTATTCGCTCCTGCTCACGAAAAGCTTAAAATTCATCCCTGAATTTTACCCTGAGATCATCGTTCAAGTCGGCTCTTAAAATGTTTCTCTCAATTCAAATAAGCCACTCAACCAAGAAAACCATTCATGGAAGAATGGTTAGGCTTTTCCGGGCAGGACGCCCGTAAAAGCGGGTTCTGGACAACGCGCGCCTTAGCCAAACAAAAAAGATTTTCTGGTTCGTCTTTCATCTCTGAAAGATGAACTGGCGCACAGAGTACCCATGCCTATGAAATCGGAAAACACAATTGTGCGTCACAATTTGGAGCCGAAGACTAGGGATATAAAAATTGAGGTACAGTGATTTGGTGCGCAATTACTTTCACCGGTTTAAATTACATTTCCGACAGCGCCCCAGTTCCTTGTTATTGATGCGAAGATAACTATCGTTACGATTCATTGCGTAAAGCCTCTCGTTATTGCGTCGGGCATCGAAGTCCCTTTAACTTTGAACAACACAATGTCGCTTAGTAAAGTATCCAGCCAATCTGAGCCCCCATCAAATCAACACAAAACCCAATTAATCATAATAAATTCAATTGCTTTTATTTACACAAAAGAGAATAAAAATCATCAGCAGCTCACCGCTTATCAATCCCATATTCCACAACAGCCATATAAAACACATGCTTAATACAAAAGGGCATTTCTCTTAGATGTATAATCAGGTAGTCTTGTCGTTACAAAATATAAAAGTTAGACCATCACATTGCTGACATCGTGACCGTAATCTAACAGACAATTGTTCGGTTTGGGCTAGAAAATCCATGAGTGCTATCAAGAAAATATACCAACATATAGAACCTAACCTTACATTTATTAGTTGTATGGGGGTTATAGGATTTCCTCTCTATTACTATATCTGGGGAACTCTTTACCCTCAGCCTTATGAGACTTTGGGATTACGTCTGTTCTGTTCTATTTTGTTTATTCCGCTCGTTTTTCGGAAGTATCTTCATCCTTCATTAATGCGTTACCTCCCACATTATTATCTCGTGACAGTGGGAATATCTTTACCTTTCTTTTTCGGCTATATGCTGATTATGAACAATTGGTCCACGATTTGGGTTATGTCTCTGTTGGCCTCAATATTTCTGCATATTCTCGTCATCTATGAAACCAAGGTCATGCTGTCTCAGGCCGTTATTTCATTCATCTTTGCCTATACCTCCGCTTATTATGTCAATGATCACCAGATGACTGCGTCAGTTGAATGGTCCTACATACCCATTTTTTTATTTGTTTATATATATGGAAGCATATTCTATGTAAAAGGTAAGAATGTACATGAAGCCAAAATTTCAATTGCGAAATCCTTCGGTGCAGGGATTGCTCATGAAATGCGTAACCCACTCAGTGCCATCAGATCATCTGTAGACCTGCTTCAATCGCTGCTTCATACTAAGCATCCGACCGACTCGGTCCCCCATTACACGATCGAACAACGTGATTATCAGACGGTCAATGAGCTGCTTGACAATATGAGTAACACGGTTGATTCTGCGAATGAAACCATCAATCTGCTCCTTACTTCTATAGATCAAAACCGAATTCCGACATCGACGTTCAAAATCTACGCTGCCAGTGATATTGCACAACATGCCATCCAATCGTTCAGTTATAAAAACCCACTGGATCGGCTGGCTATTAATATTAATATCGAAGATGATTTCAGATTTCTGGGCAGTGATATTTTACTAAAGTATGCTTTTTACAATTTATTCAAAAATGCATTCTATTACCAAAATAACGAAAATTTTAATATTAATATTTCGATTACCAAACAAGAAAAGTGGAATCAAATAACGGTTACAGACAATGGCGCCGGGATTGCTAAAGAGCACCTGCAAGACATTTTTCAAGACTTCTATACACACGGTAAAAATGGAGGATACGGCTTGGGATTACCATTCTGCCGACGCATTATGGAAGCTTTCGGTGGCAAAATTGAATGTACTTCCGAGTTAGGGCAATGGACTGAATTTACACTCTTATTCCCGACCGAGTCATCTTCGGAAATGAGAAAACTCAAAGAAGAATTGGTCAATGCGAAGTCCTTACTTTACATTGGCAACGAGAGTGACCTTCGACTGCGGCTGAAAAAACAGGCACAGCAGATGGGGTTTCATATCGAGAGCATCACATTGACAGAAGCGGTCAAGCGCAAAGAATATGATTTCGAGTTTGACGTGATTATGGTCGATCTCAACCAAGTAAATCGTCAGTGGGATCTGCTTACTGTTCTGGAATCTCAGCTTCATTTCTCTGAAGCGCAAATTCATTATATTTATGATGCCGGCAGCCAGTATCCGATCCATATCGAGCGCCATCTTTCTGTCTATCCGCTGGAAAGAAACTATCTACTTGATCAAAGCTCCCCGATTTTATATCACTTATTTTTTGAGCTGCCAGAAAGAATTGAAGCCGATAGAAACGTGATCCCGCTCAAGCAGGAGCGCACCGAAAAATGCATCTTGATCGTGGACGATAATCATTCAGTGCGTAATCTGACTGCCATTCTTTTAGAGAAGCAGGGCTACCATGTTTTACAGGCATCAAATGGTCAAGAGGCTCTGGGAACGATAGAAATGCACGAGGTTGACCTGATTCTGATGGACATTGAGATGCCCGTTCTTGATGGCATCGAAACAACCAGTACGATTCGCCGTTCCCAGAAACCTTATCGACATATTCCAATTCTTGGTCACACGGGTGATACCAATACACCAACGCTGAAACGGATTCGGAATTCAGGTATGAATGACTATATTATTAAGCCAGCAGATACTGCTAACTTACTGGATAAATTAGCAGACTGGATATAATATAGGTATCATATCGACACATAGAAATTCAACACTATGCTATAACCTATTTAAAAAACACCTCATCATTTTGAACTAATAAATGACAGACGGATAATATTTTATCAATATCACTATCCGTCATAGAACTATTCAAGGAAAACCGAATTAGGTTGCTATTCTTAGGCGTCGCTGGACGGCAAAAAACAGCCCCAAATATTCCATTATTTTCTAAAATATCACGGACTAACTCAGTATTTCCCTCATCTCCAGTTTCTATTGATATGATCTGAGACTGACTTCTAATTTTAATACCGAGTTGAATGAGTCCTTTTCTGAGTTTATCTGAGAGATAAAAGAGACGATGTCTTCGATCATCTGATTCAGAGATTAAATCTAATATGGCACTAAGTGTATCGATATCATAAGGCAATAGAGCAGAACTAAATATCGCAGGATAACTCACAAAAGGTATACACTGATTAACATTATTATTTGCCCATATAGCACCGGCTCTGTACGCAAAAGATTTAGCTAGGCTGGCAGTCATAAAATCAACTTCTCTTGATAAATTCAGCTCCTCAATCAAACCAGCCCCATGTTTACCATAGATACCCAAAGAGTGAGATTCATCAATCACAGTCGCACAGCCAAACTCTTTTGCAATCTCAACAAGCTCTTTCAATGGTGTGATCGTACCTAATGTACTGTATATCGAATCGACAGCAATGATTCCCGGGCCATGTCTTTTAATTAATTTTCGTAGATGCTTCATGTTATTATGCATAAACGGATGTACTTTCGCATTTGCATATCGAGCCCCCTCCCATACTGACATATGAGTGAAAAAATCAATATAAACATTCGTATCCGGAGAGCAAATTGCTTGTAATAACCCAACGTTAGCGTTCCACCCAGATTGTGAGAGTAAGCAACTATCAAAGTTAGTAAATTCTGAAAGTCGCTGCTCTATAGACGGCTTAGAATTTTCATCTTGCAGATAAATGGCAGACATTAAGATGCTATCATCCATTCTCATAATTGAGTCGACCATTTGATGCTTTATAGTGCTATTATTTGCCAAACATAAATAATCATTACTTTGCATTACAATATCTTTACTACTGGGACGCTTACCTAAAACAAGATGTTTCCCGTTTTTATTAAATTCAATTAAGTCATGAATATGAAAATTGATCTTTGACTGAATAAAATCTGGTAATTTTTTACTAATATTGTTCATAACACCACCTCTGTGTTTTATATGTAGGCAGCAACATTCTCTCAATAAAAAAACACTTGTCATCAAAACAAATAAATTATTTTGCGTATCATTACAGATTCAATTATATTAAATTTAATGTTATTTACACATCATTACCATTTGGAGGTTTAATTAATTTAGAATATTTAATCTAATTAGATAAAACTTGTAATTTTTAAATATTTCCAATTTATTAAATTTTTACTATTAAATAATTTCAACGAGTTAAAATATTATTTTCACAACAAGTAATTCGCTGAAAAAACACACATAAATACTCAATCAAATGAATATTAAATTCAAGTGAAAAGTCGGACCTCAGATAATATTCACTCTAAATAATTCATCACATTATAACGCTTTCGAGGTACTTCTTAAAAAAGAGCGCTACCATACATTGGCAGCGCTGCTAGCAATAGGAAAGCGTTTATGTCTCTTGCTGTGATACTCCCCGCTTTTCCCACTGTAAGACCAGACTAATCGCAGCCGGTAATGCCGTTAACGTAATCACGGTTGCCGCCATTAATCCACCAATGATGGCATATGCCATTGGCCCCCAGAAAACTTGTCTGGCAATTGGAATCATGCCAAGAATGGCAGCAAAAGCCGTCAGCAGAATGGGTCTGGCACGATGTGTTGCAGCCATGACTATCGACTGATGCGCCCCATTGCCTCGCTTCAGATTATCATCCACCTCAGAAATCAGAATCACCGCATTACGAATAATCATACCGACCAAGGCAATCACGCCAAGCAACGCGACAAAACCGACGGGGGTGCCTGTGGGTAACATCGCTGCGACAATCCCGATCAACCCAAATGGTGCGGTACACAATGCCAGCATCATGCTGGAGAAACGCCGGAGCTGAATCATCAACAAGGTCAGCATCACAATGAGCGTTACCGGTAAAACCGCGTAAATTGACTCATTCCCTTTTTCTGACTCGCTGACAGTGCCTTCTTCTGTGACTTCGTAACCGGCAGGTAACTGCTGCCTGAATGCTTCGATCTGAGGGACTAACTCGGAAGAGACTTTCTCTGCCATGATCCCGGGCGCGATATCTGTCTGGACAGTAATAAAAGGTTCCAGCTGACGTCGCCAGATAATCGGATCCGTAATGGTATATTCGACTGTTGCCACTTGCCTGAGTGGAATGACTTGATCCTGACCGAGCGAAATTTGCAGGTTCTCTATTGTTTCAATATCCTGCTGCTCACTCACGCCACCTTTCACCACAATACTGACCGGATGAATCCCTTCCCGTAGTGATGTAATTGTCTGACCAGAGAAAATCGTCGCCAACTGTTCTGCAATTTGCTGGCGGCTCAGCCCGACAGCCCGGGCGGCAGTTTGATCAACATCGACACGCAGTAAGCGCTGTGGTTCTCCGGATGTCAGGTTGATATCCCGGGTGTCCGAATGTTCAGCAACCACATTCGCCAGTGACTGGGCATATGCCCGAACTTGATTCAGATCCGGCCCACTGACCCGATAACGCAACGGCCAACCGACCGGCGGCCCAAGTTCTAATGGCGAGACACGTGTAATCCATTCTCCGAAATCACGCTGCATGATGGTTTGTAACTCTTTGCGCAGCGTGTTGCGCTGCTCAATATCTTTAGCCACGACGACAACTTGGGCAATATTTTCCTGATTCAGCAAAATATCCATCGGCAAATAGAATCGCACGGCTCCGGAACCAACGTAACTCGAAAACAGCGCCACTTTAGGGTTATTTGCCAACTGAGCTTCCAGTTTTTTGACCTCAGCCAGCGTGTCAGTCTGAGCCACATTTGCCGGTAATCTCAAACTAACAAGCAGCTCAGGACGGTCAGATGCCGGGAAGAATTCAGAATGGAGCCGTTCAGATAACGCACCGGCGGCGACCAACAAAGATATCGCCAGAACAATGGTTTTCCATCGATGGTAAAGGACACCATCCATCAACCGCTGATACCCGGCAGAAAATCGTCCTTGCCTGGTCTGATGAGCTTTCCGGTTCTCCGGTAATAACCATACCCCTAATAACGGCGAGAAAAGAATGGCAACAATCCATGAACTGGCAAGTGATACCATCACCACCACAAACAGCGAATAGCAATATTCCCCGGCGCCTGAGGCCGCGAATCCGACCGGAATAAAGCCTGCAATAGTTACCAGTGTTCCCGTTAACATGGGAAATGCGGTATTTTGATAAGCCCACGCAGCCGCTTTTTTCCGCGGCCAGCCATCTTCCAACTTGGAAACCATCGCTTCAATTGTGATCATGGCATCATCAACCAACAAGCCGAGCGAGATGATCAACGCCCCGAGAGAGATGCGCTGAAAACCGATACCGGCAATCTCCATCCCGGAAAAAGTCATGGCGAGCACAATCGGAATTGACACTGCGACGACCAAGCCAGCTCTGGTGCCCAAAGACACAAACGACACCGCGAGCACTATCACGACCGCCTCGATCAGTACCTTGACGAAACCACCGACGGCATCTTTGACCACTGCGGATTGGTCGGCCACGGTGGTGACTTCAATCCCATATGGCAAATGATTCTGAATCCGGGACATTGCGTGACGTAAGTCCTGCCCGAATTTTAACATATTGCCATCAGGCGACATCGAAATCGCCAGCCCGATAGCCGCCTTGCCATTGACCCGAAACGCTGGTTTCGGGGGCTGTTCGGCTTGCGTATAAATGTTGGCGATATCGCGCAGGGGAATAAAACGATCATGGATGCGTAGTACAATCTCTTTCAGGCTTTCGGCCGAGCGGAATGCACCACTGACCTGAACAGATATCCGTTCATCATCCGTCCGAATCACGCCTGCTGGCGTCACGGCATTTTGTGCCTGTAAACTGTCAATCACCTCTTTGAGATTCAATCCGAGCCCTGCCAGCCGCTTGGATGAAATGGCCAGCACAACCTGTTGCTCCTGTGCGCCCATCACTTCAATCTTACTGACGTAGGGCACTCGCATCAGGATTGACCGCACGTCATCCACTTTATGACGCAGCTCTTTCATGCTGAATCCATCGGCCGTGAATGCGAAAATCGTCCCGAAGGTATCGGCAAATTCATCATTGACCGCAGGGCCGATAACACCACTCGGCAGCTCAGGGGACAGATCCAACATTTTCTTACGCGTCTGATACCAGATATCCGCCACTTGGTCTGGCGGTGTACTGTCGCGTAAGTTGACAAAAATGACCGTTTCTCCGGCTCGGGTATAACTTCTCAAATGATCAAGATAAGGGATCTCTTGTAGCTTCTTTTCTAACTTATCGGTTAGAAACTGCGTGGTTTCTTCAATCGTCGCCCCCGGCCAATGCGCCGAAACCACCGCAATTTTGACAGTAAACTCTGGATCTTCATTACGCGGTAAATTTTGAAAACTGATAATCCCCATGACAACGATCATCAACATCAAAAACGACACCATTTGTTGATTTTCCAGTGCCCAAGCGGAGAGGTTGAAGCGCTCTTCAGATGAATGAGATGCCATCATTACTCTCCCTGCATCAGGCGGACTTTCAACCCGGGTTGCAGTTGATTGACACCGGCAATGACAACCTGATCACCGGCATCAAGCCCTGAGGAGACATAAAGCGCATCGTCGCTGTAGCGAGTGACCGCTATCAACTTCAGGCGAAGCTCACTGCTCTGTCCATCGACCACATAAACAGCCGGCTGATCGCCTTGACGCGTCAAAGCGGCTTTCGGCACGATAACCTGATCAATGGTGGGGAGTTGTAATTGCCCTTTGACAATCGCGCCCAGCCCCATCAATTCTGGCGGATCAATCAGCGTAACCCGGACGCGGTATGTCCGGGTATACGGGTCGGCCTGCGGGGTGATATCGCGTAATTTAGCGCGTGTTTTGATCTCAGGATTGGAGAGAAGCGAGACCGTAATTTGCGGGTCTTCAATCCGAGTCTGTAAAACCTGCTCCGGCACTTCAAACACGGCGTCCAACTGACCATTGTAGGCGAGTTTAAAGACCTGTTGCCCCGCACTGACAACCTGTCCGGGGTTGGCATTGGTCTCACTGATCACGCCATCTTGTGGCGCAATCAGATGAGTAAACTGTAAATTGTCTTGCGCATCTTTGACGGCAGCCTGAGCCCTGTCAAGCTGGGAAGCAGCGGCTTGCCAGTCTGATTTTGCCTCATCGTAACGAGCGCGCGAGATCGCCCCGTTGGGTAATAGTTTTTTCATCCGGGCAAGGGTTCGCCGGGCGAGGGTTGCCGCCGATTTCGCATTATCCAGTTCAGCGTTGGCTTGCTTGAGTGCATTATTCGCATTACTGGGATCCAAGGTCGCTAAAACCGTCCCTTGATGCACGAGATCACCGACATCAAACCGACGCTCAAGCACACGTCCGGCGATACGGAACCCCAGCACCGTTTGCTGATAGGCTTCAATATCACCGACTTGTGTCACAACCGGCGTGGTTTTCACCGATGAGACCACCATGGTTTTGACCGGACGAATTGGTTTTGGCTCAACCGTCACCGGACGCGCATCATCATAACACGCGGTTAATCCACTGATTAAAATCCATAGCCCAAGCCACTGTCGCCCAACGCGAGACCGAGAAAACCGACCAACAATGGCTGGCGGTCTTTTCTGACAAATACGAAACGTCATTAGGATGTTCTCCTACTATTTTTATTTTGAACTCAATTGATATTACCGATTTATGGATCAGAATGAATGGAAATATCATGAATATAAGTGTGGTCAGACCGGACAAGCAGTCCGGGCATTCAAATCGGGGAACATGTTTGGAAGGAGGGTCTCACAGTGAGGCGGTGTGGGCTGTCATTACCATGAGACGTCATGTGAGCTTATCGTAAAAATGGTGCCATCATATTTAACATTCCGGCGTTTTCACCAACAAATTTCTCGCTTGTCGATGAATGCGATATATCGTTAACAGGTTCATACTCAATAGCGAGGTTTCCAACATAACCCCACCAATTGAGCCCACAATCATGTTATTGGTGAGCCAGCATATTCCGCCCAACAGAAACCCGATCCGCATTTTAATACCGGAAAGGCAGAAAACTGAATAGGTGCCGATAACTGTCCCCACCACTGACCAGAGATCCCACCAATGATCTGCCATCCATACACCGCTGACGAGAGTGATCACAATAAAGACCGCAGCAACGCGGATCGAAGAGACAAAGATAGCGGTGGTGGTTCGTGCGGCAGACAACATTGTGCTCAGTGCCGAAACCGTTGAACCCAGTAACAGATAATGAATACAGTGATTCAGGTTGAAAACCAGCATCACGATTTTCAGACGCCGATCATTCTTCTGATAAAAAGTCGAAAGCCCTAACGCAAAACTGACCAAACCTAATGCTTGCGCCAATGTATCATTGACAAAAATTGTGTCACCCACAGCAATACTCTCACCCTGAAATTTACAAAAAAGTAAATATAATCAATTGAATAAAAACAAAAACAGTCATAAATCCGAACAATTACTTGCGCAATAGTTGCACAAATTCAAATTTTTGAAAAGGTATTTTAAAAATACTGTTCATCTTTGCATGCAACGCTATAATAGCGCAGAACAGCATCAGGGTAGAATGAATATATGAGTACGTCGATCACGCCTAACATCCATGATTTTCTGGTCAGAATCGACCCGTTCGATAAGTTACCGCCCGCGTTGGTTGCTTCGATTGCCGATACAGTCAAAGTCAAATACCTCGTTAAAGGCGAAGCGATTGATTTTAGCTCACTGTGTGAACAACGCTATCTCTACATCATCAGAACCGGTGCCATTGAACAGCGAACTCAGACGGGTGAGCTACGGGCCAGACTCGGCCAGGATGATCAATTTGGCTTTACCTTTCTCAAACCACTGGTGAATGCAGAAGACGGCTATCAGGCACAGGCCATTGATGATTCGCTGCTGTATTTAATTCCCCATCAGGAGCTGACGCTGGTCTGTGAGACCTATCCGGATTTTGCTGACTATTTTGCTGCTCAGGCCAATATCCGGCTCACTTCCGCAGTAAACGATGTGAGTAAAAAAGAAGCCAAAGGGATTTTCTTCCGGACGGTCGGAGAAATCGCCAGTGAGAATATTACGATCGTCAACTGTCACGACAGTATCCGAGATGTGGCACGCATGATGTGCGGCAATATGCCCCATGACAAGCAACGCAGTTCCTGCGCTGTCGTCATGCAGGATCAAGACATTGTCGGTCTGGTGACGGATCGGGATATGACGCAATCGGTCGTTGCGACCGGACGCGACATTGATGAGCCGATTACAACGGTCATGACACGACATCCGCATTTGATCGAACACAATGCCAAAGTCATCCAAGCCATCTCACTGATGATGCAATATAACATCCGCTGTTTACCGGTCTTAACCGGCAAGCGAGTCACAGGGCTACTCACCACCACTCATCTGGTTCACAACCATCGTACCCAGTCGCTGTTTCTGCTCGAAAAAATCAAATACGCCAGTTCAGTCAATGCGTTGGCTAACCTCAAAAGCGAGCGGGAAACTATATTTCAGGCGTTAGTCGAAGGGGGCGTGAGTGCTGAAATTCAAGGACAGATCATGTCCATGATGATGGATGCTTTTACACGTCGCATCATTCAACTCAGTGAAGAAATCCTCGGCTCGCCACCCTGCGAATATGCCTGGGTGGTTGCCGGCTCGCATGCACGTAATGAAGTCCACATGCTTTCCGACCAGGATAGTGCCTTGGTCCTTTCGGATCATGCCAGTGATGAACATAAACTCTATTTTACACATCTGGCGATGCGCGTCTGCAATGCACTGGCAGCCTGTGGCTATCCCGTATGTGATGGTCGCTACATGGCCGCGTCCCCGAAATGGTGCCAACCGGTCTCCCGTTGGCAAGAATACTATCAAAAATGGGTATCCAGCCCGGAATATAACCGGCTACTGAGCATTAGTGTATTTCTTGAAGTCCGGGCCATTTATGGGAAACGAGAGCTGGTTGATCAGATTCAACACCATTTGCATGATTGTATCCAAAAAAGCTCCGGGTTTATTCCGGCACTGGTCCGTGATGCCGTTGAAACGCAGCCCCCTCTCGGGATTTTCAATCATCTGGTTCTCGAAAAAAGCGGGCAAAACAGCAATACCCTGAATATTAAAAAATATGCACTGAATCTAATCATTGATCTGGCAAGAATTTTCAGTCTTGCCGCCGGAGGGTCTCTGACCGGCACGGAAGAGCGCTTCCGCTATGCAGCCCGGCACGGTGTACTGTCTCAGGATAGTTGTGAAAACATTATTGGCGCCTACCGTTTTATCACGCAGGTTCGTTTTCGCCATCAATTGAATGCAATTTTGGCCGGAGCGACACCGAACAATCATATTATTCCCGATCATTTCAGCAGCTTTGAACGCAAACACTTGAAAGATGCGTTTAAGATCATCAGCGAATTACAGGATGTCGCCAAGCTGAAATTCGTCAAAGGAAGATAGACCATATCAAGGAAGACCCATGATGCTCACAGACTGGCTGCGACACTGGAAATATCCATCCGACGCTGAAACGCTCCGGCAACGGATTCAAATGGATCCGCGTTGGTCGGCGGCATTGCAGGCATATCTGTCTCATCCCTTTGTTCAGCCAGCAACGCCACTCAGCAACCTCCGGTTTCTGGCGCTTGATTTCGAAACGACAGGTCTGGCACCCGCACACGATCAGGTGCTCTCGATTGGGATGGTTGATTTAACCTTAGAAGCTATTGATATCGCCAGTCATGAAGAGCTGTTGATCAACCATGGTCAGTTTATCAAACCGGAGACGGCACAAATCAACGGGCTGACACCGCACGCCTTGGCGCAAGGCATCTCTCTGGCCGATGGGATGAATCGGCTGTTGGAACGGGCACAGGGGAAAATATTACTGGCGCATCATTGTCAGATAGAAAAATGTTTCATCGCAACCTTTCTCCGACATCATTATCAGCTGCAATCGTTTCCGGCCTGTTTTGTCGATACGCTCGATATTGAAAAACGGTTTAGTTACGCAGGAAAAAGCAGACAACATGACAGCTACCAGTTGGATGATTTACGCCGTTACTATCACCTGCCCGATTACTGTTCACATTCGGCAGCCAGCGATGCATTTGCCTGTGGCGAACTGTTTTTGGTCCAGACTAAAAAGCTGAACCTACAAAAAACCCCTATCAGGCAATTATTAACCCGATAGGGGGCTTGATTGATAGAGGGCTTGGTTGTCGTATCGATTGCGTTACGATTTTGCCCGGATGAATAATTCACCGACTTGCAAATGAATCACTTCTACTAGAGTTCCTTTGGTTAATGGCGCTTGGGTGATCAAACGCCACTCAATACCAGAGAAACGATACGATGTCGGTTTTTCCGGTGTGGTATCTTGCGGCAGTACAAAAGTGTGACCAATCAGATCACTGTGTACATTCGTGTGTTCAGGCTTTTTCTGAGCACGTTTAAAAATCGGCCACAATACGCCACCGGAAAGCAGTGTATAGAAGGTTGTCGCCACCAGCGCCCATTGCCATGTGGTGGGAATCCATTCGAAATACATGGACAGAGAAGCCAGTAAGAGCCCCATCCCCACCAATAACAACACAAACGTGCTCGCGCCCAGCACCAACACTTCAACCACTAACAGGATTAATCCCGTTACGGCTAATACCTGCACCAAGTGCGCTATAATAAAATCCATTATCGGCTCTTATTCAACTGACTGATGATCGAGGTCGCCTGTGCCACGATAGAACTGGCATCTGTCGCATTGTCCGGCAAAATCACCATGGACGACTCTTTGGCAATCGCCTCTTTCGCTGCAATCGCTTTGGTCGCCAGTTCAAGCTGAACCGCTTTCTGACCACTTTCCGTATTGGCTGATTCACCCACAGTTTGCAGGGCTTCCGCCTGTGCATTCGCCACGGCAATAATGGCTTTGGCTTCCCCTTCTGCACGGAGTATTTGCTCGGCTTTATCGGCTTCTGCTGACAACACAATTGACTGTTTCTCACCTTCAGCACGGTTAATCGCGGCCTGACGATCCCCTTCTGATTCCAAAATCTGAGCCCGCTTGACCCGCTCAGCTTTCATCTGGGCTTCCATGGCTTCCATGACAGATTGAGGCGGAATAATATCTTTGATTTCATAACGCAACACCTGAATCCCCCAAGGGCCTGCCGCCTCATTGATAGCAGAGACGATATTGGTGTTCAGCGCATCACGCTCTTCAAAGGTTTTATCTAACTCCATTTTACCCAGCTCAGAACGCATGGTTGTCTGAGATAGCTGAGTCACTGCAAAAATATAGTCATCAACACCATAACTGGCTTTATATGGGTCAAGCACCCGAAAATACAGCACACCATCGACATGCAGGGAAATGTTATCTCGGGTAATCGCACTCTGTTGGGGGACATCAACGGCCTGTTCTTTTAATGAACGGTCAGCAGCAATCCGATCAATAAAGGGCACCAAAAAATGTAATCCGGCTTCTTTGGTTGACAGATATTTGCCAAACCGTTCGATCAGATAAGCCTGATTCTGAGGGACAAAAATAATAGAGGACTTCAGTAAAAAGAATACAAAAATAAGCAGTGCGACAGGCACTGTTAGTACATTATTAAACAGTAGATTCACGATATCCATGGGCAAAAGTGTTCCTCAGTAAGCATATAAGCAGCTCAAAGTGTACTGCCCTCTCATCATCAAAGAAAGCATTTCCTTCCATTCATATTTATCGAATCAATCCCACATGAAGGTATCGGGAAAAAACGTGATTTGCAGCACAGGGCACAGATGATGATCACAAATTCTACGGCGCATTTTTGATCTTTCTGTTGGCGACGAACTATACCTATAGCGAAACAAGCATGCATATCACGCTTGCCTCCTCCAGCGGTGGTATGCAAATGACAATTCTTATAACGGCTTACATAAAGGACATCTATACTGAACTAATGTGGGTATGGGTGAGAATCAGTGTTTACCAAGGGTGGGCGAGATAAGTTGAACGATCATTTGATAACAACATCGTGCTCCCATCCATTGGTAAGACATACAACGGTCACCTCCGGAGGCAGTTATGGGTAAACCGAATCCGATTCTGACAGGCCATTCTTGCGCACCAGATGCAGCAACAGCCGTTGCAGAACTTCGGACACAAATTTGTCAGCCACAGATGGCGTTGGTTATTTTCTTCTGTTCCAGCAATTATGATTTACAGCAACTCACGACAGCCATTCAGCAGCACTTTCCTGATGAATTAGTGGTGGGTTGCACCACCGCAGGTGAAATTGGTCCGGCGGGTTATCTGAACCATAGTCTGACGGGTATCAGCTTTTCTGCGACATGTTGTACCGCAGTCGTAGGCCATCTGGATCAACTCCAATCTTTTGACATCGCTTATGGTCGCACCTTTGCCCAAGATCTCCGGCGTCAGTTGGAAAGTGCTGACGCTTATATTGAAACCAACCAAAATTTTGGCTTCTTATTGATTGATGGACTCTCTGTGCGCGAAGAACCGGTTACTCATGCTTTACAAGACGGCCTCGGTAGTATTCAGATGGTTGGTGGTTCTGCCGGTGACGAATTGAGCTTTGAACAGACTTGGATCTTTGCCGACGGGCAATTCAATCCCGATAGTGCTGCGCTGATCCTGATCAATACCTCCCTTAAGTTTCATCTGTTTAAAACACAACACTTTGTCTCTGGCTGTGAGCGAATGGTGGTTACCGAAGTCGATGCCAAGAACCGAGTCGTCAAAGAAATCAATGGATTGCCGGCAGCCGCAGAATATGCCCGCCTCGTCAACGTTGACCCCAATCAGCTGACTTCGACTCACTTTGCCGCTTGGCCAGTGGTGGTCATGATTGATGGGACGGATTTTGTTCGCTCGATCCAACATGCCAACCTGGATGGTAGCCTGACCTTCTATTGTGCCATCGATGAAGGTGTCGTGCTCAGAGTCGCTCACGGTGAAAACATGCTCGATAAGTTAACCACAACGTTAAAAGCGCTAGAGGAACACTTCGCGCATATTCAGGGCATGTTAGTGTTTGACTGTATATTGCGGAATCTGGAAGCCACCCAGGATGGCAGCAAAGCGGCTATCGGTGAATTATTCAGCCAATACAATGCGGTAGGATTCAGTACCTATGGCGAACAATTTGGGGGAGTCCATATTAATCAAACGCTGACCGGTATTATATTTAGTCACGAGACAGAGCTTGATAAAGAGGCAGGATTCGGCAATAAGGAAGACATTAATGACTGAGTCAGCCAAAGATGAAGCATCTCTGCGTCAGGAGATTCACCGCCTCAATAAAGTCGTCACCTCACTGATGGATCGGGCCGAGCGTGAGGCAAACAAATTGTCCGGCAACTACGGTCTGTTTCAGGATGCGGTGATGCTGGAAAATCAAGTCCGCCGTCGCACGGCTGAACTCGAATCCGCATTGCGTGAAAATGAGCGCATCAACCACGACTTAACCCAGGAACGCGAAGAGCAACGTAAATTGATCAAAAAACTGGAGGATGCCCACAATCAACTCTTGCAATCAGAGAAGCTGGCATCAATTGGTCAATTGGCCGCAGGCGTTGCCCATGAAGTGAACAATCCGATCGGTTTTGTCAATTCTAACCTCGATATGCTGAAAGGCTATGTTGAACAATTATTGGCACTGCATGATCAATATGCTCAATACGAAGCCGTATTGCCGCCTGAAATTCAAGCCCGGCTCGATGCCTATAAACACAGCATTGACATCAATTATCTGCGAGCTGACATTGTCACCTTAGTGAACGAATCCATCGATGGTGTGGCACGCGTTCGGAGAATTGTGCAAGATTTGCGCGATTTTTCACGTCCCGGTAATTGTGAATGGCAAACCACCGATATTCACAGCTGCATCGACAGTACACTCAATGTTGTCTGGAATGAAATCAAATTCAAAGCAGAGGTGATACGCGAATATGGCACACTTCCTCCGGTTGAATGTCTGCCATCTCAACTCAATCAGGTTTTCCTCAATCTGTTGATGAACGCAGCTCAGGCCATTCCCGAATGGGGCACCATTATCATCCAAACTGCTGTCGCGCAGGATCAGGCTGTCATCACGATTTGTGACAACGGCGTGGGTATCGATGAAAACATGATTCCCCACATTTTTGATCCATTTTTCACCACCAAGCCCATCGGCAAAGGCACCGGGCTAGGGCTCTCGGTCACTTATGGCATTATCGAAAAACACGGTGGACGTATTGAGGTTGATTCTACGCTGGGAAAAGGCAGCACATTTACGATTCATCTGCCAATAAAACGCGCCTGAGTTGCCTCGATTATCTCACACCGCCCCACATCACCGCAGTGGATTCGCGCTGCGTTTGTTTAAACAGTGACAAGATAAATTATGTAAACTGTATCGCTATTGAGATAATTAAAGATAACTACGCCTATATCAGGTTAATGCCATCCCGAACCATGGCATCATCTCTAAAAATGCTAGTATGACATGTCATCCTATTCAAATAATTCCAGATGATGTGACCTTTTCCACCCCATTTTTCGTCCAAAACAGAATAAGCAATTATGATGGTGCGTTTTGTATTGATTATTTTTTTGATGACCATTTATTGTCAAAATGCTTTTGCTGCGACAGGTCATCACAATAGCATTCCGACATTGCTGACAGATGTCACATATTTTCACGAAGACAGCACAACCCCCTTATCGTTTGCGCAAGCTGAGCAACACTTTCGCAGCGGAGAAAACCAACATCCGCCTCAAGACTTTATGTCATTCGGCATCAACAAACGCGCAACGTGGATTAAGTTAAATGTGCAAAATCATACGCACGTTGAACAATACCGGCGTCTCAATGCAGCGCAACCATGGGTAGATAGTCTGGCAATTTACTTGGTCAATGACCAAGGAGTCATCCAGACATGGCATTCCGGGGATGAGCAGGTTGCAGACTCACATCTGTTACCCGGTGTTGGTTTTGTGTTTGATATGAAACTTCCTCCCGGGCAAAGCCAGATTTTCATCCGTGGTCAATCACTCGATCCATTGACGCTCCCGATTGCTTTACTCGATGCTTATCAATCCAGAACCCTTGACGCACAAATCCATGTTACGTCGGGTATCTTGTATGGCATCTTGTTGGCCTTGGTCGGGATGAACCTTGTTTTATACCTGTCAATAAAACAGCTGGATGCACTTTTCTACTCGCTCTACATCAGCTGTTTTATCATCGTCAATATTTCTTACAATGGCTATGGCTTCGCTTGGTTGTATTCCAATTCACTGTTTATCGAAAATAATCTCACCCTGATCATGATGGTTTTTCATGGCGTCTCCGGATTAGTCTTTGTCTCTCACTTTCTGCGAATCCATCAACACTCGCCCAAATTAAATCTGACACTGTTGATCTATAGTGGCTTGGGCATCTTGACGATGGTGACCCTGATCAGCTTAAACATGCATCTTTGGGCAACCAAATTTGCATTTAAATTTCTATCGCTGACCACAATGCTGATGATCTTACTGGGTGTTTTAAACCTGAATAAAACCAAAGACACGCTATATTTTCTGATTGCAGTGATGTGCAGCATGTTAGGTCTGCTCATTACCACATTTTCAGTCTGGGGGGTCATTCCTTATAACTATTACAGCTATAACGGGGCGGTTTTCGGCGTGGTTTTTGAGGCGACGATTCTCGCCGTAATCGTGGCTTATCGATTGAAAGATTTTGAGCAACAGAGAATCACAGCAGAATATCTGTCGTCATATGACCCATTAATGAATCTGTTCAACAGGCGTTCATTTATGGCAGCCGGTCACCAGTGCATTCAACAGTCGAACCGTACGAAAAAAATACTCAGTTTCGTGATGATGGACATCGATCACTTTAAACAAATTAATGATACATACGGACATCACATCGGTGATCTTACCCTGAGCCACATTGCCAAGCTGCTCAAACGGCATACACGAGAAAATGATATTATTGCGCGCTGGGGCGGTGAAGAAATGGTGATATTACTCCCTGATACAAATGCAGAACAGGCGCTCGCTTATACAGAACATTTACGCGCCACCATTGCAGCAACGCCATTCCGTGACGAGGCGCAAGACATTCAGATTACCGCTAGTTTTGGGATTGCGACCCGGATGAATGGTGAATCATTAGAAACCCTATACCAACTCGCGGACAAACGACTCTACCGAGCCAAACAACAGGGAAGAAACCGCGTCGAACCCCAAGACAGGCATCTCCCCATCACCACGCAGGAGCAGTATTAACAATAACGGCTCCCAACTTACATTAATGCATCGAGATCGGCCTCTGCCAGCATTAAACCTGCGCGCAGACCGGTCTTCACCCCGGCATTCGGGAAAATCAGCCATTCATTGGCGTGTTCGACCCGATACATCACGTCGCCATCTTGGGCAATCAGCGTCCCTTGTGCAAAATTGGTGAAGTTTTTAGCATCATCACTGACATCAATAAAATGAAAATCATCCGATAATTTTTTCAGTTCACGCGCAACCTGATAAACCTTAATCGGTGCCAACATATCGGCAGAAAATGTTTCACCACAAATAAAACATGCCAGTGCTTTATCTGCTGCGGCAAACTGGCTGAGGTCATTCTCACCGAATGCCCGGGCTTTGCCTAACTCAAGCGTACAACTCTGCACCTGCAACACAGCATGAGTATAATAACTGAATGTGCCACCGGGAATCGGGTTAATCACCAGTGCTTCAAGCCCCATGCCGATCAAGCCGTGGAGAAAGTCGTCTGAAGCCAGTGTCTTTTGTGGTAACAGCCCGAAGCGGAGATGAAAGGATTCGCGAATCGCGGTATGCAGATCAAAATGAAATCGTTCGGTGCTGGTATCGGCAAAAAAGGTTTCGACAATATTTTCCAGCTCAATCGCGCGCTGAGTCTCCGAGCACTCTGGGTAATGACGATGGTAACCATGAAATAATCGATTCAGATCCACCGATTGGTAGCGAACCCCGGCCCGAATCGCATCCGGATTACCGAATACCACCAATAAGCGAACTGCCAATGGCATTTCCCCGTTTAACAAGCGGTTGACGTGCCGTGACAGAATTTCGATCGGGGCTGTCTCATTGCCATGCACACCTGCCGACATCAAGACATGTTTGACATCAGTTGCTGCGACTTTCGGTTCCAGCAGCAAGACGCCATCCGCCAGCCATTGCCAGGTTAACTCAGCGTTCTCACCAGAGGTCACTTGCGGAGGTTGTCCCTGTCCTTGTAGCATTGGTCCTTGTAACATCGTGTGAAGAAAATCCTTCATCTTGTTCTCCTTCCTACCGATTAACGCTGAAACGGATAGATGGATCCTAAATGCAGAATCCGGGTCAATTCATCCAGCGCGGTCTGGTTCTCGAGCAGCAACTGTGGATCAGCCAGATCATGTTCCGACAGGCGATCGCGATAATGTCTCTCGACCCAGTTCGTGAGCGTCCGGTAAACGTCATCATTCATCAGTACATGCGGATTGGTTGCCTGAATTTCAGCTTCATTCAAAACAACACGCAAACGCAGACAAGCCGGACCGCCGCCATTACGCATACTTTCCCGTAAATTGAAGACCTGCACTGCATCGATCGGACCGTCGCGTTGTATCAGTTCGGAAAGATAGCGCCACACCCTTTCATGTTCTCGGGCTTCCTGCGGGACGACAATCAGCATCTTACCATCGGGTTTGGTTAAAAGCTGGCTATTAAACAGATAAGTGTTAACTGCGTCAGCAACTGATACCTGTGCGCTCGGGACTTCGATCGGAATAAATTCACACGCGACCGCAGCCAGCTTGGCCCGAATCTCAGCAAATGCCGCGGATGGATTGAGAAATGCTTCCTGATGATGAAACAGTACCGGGCCATTACTGACGGAAATCACGTCGTTATGAAACACCCCTTGATCAATCACTTCAGGATTTTGTTGAACAAAAACCGTCTTTGCCGGATCCAATTGATGGAGACGGGCAATGGCTTGGCTGGCCTCACGAGTCTGGCGTGCCGGATAACGCTTGGGTTCAACTTGCCCGCCATAAACCTGACGACCATAGACGAAAACTTCCACACCGGCGGCCCCATAATGCTGACATAGACGATTATGGTTCGCAGCGCCTTCGTCCCCCATCACCAACTGCTGTGGCAATGCCGCATGATGGACAAAATGATCGGGGTCGGAAAAGATACTGCGCAGCGCATTGCCTGTGGTCTCTTCTTCAATGGCCCGGTGGAATTTATTATTCAGATTCGCCACCGTAAAATGTACCCGTTGATCTTGCGTATCTGCCGACGGTGAGATCGTGGCCGCATTCGCGACCCACATCGAAGAAGCAGAACTCACTGCGGTGAGAATTTCCGGGGCTTGCTGCGCGGCCTGCGTCAGTACCTGAGCATCGCTTCCGGAAAATCCCAACTGGCGTAACGTCCCAATGCAAGGCCGCTCCTGAGGTGGCAGAATCCCCTGTTTTAAACCGATATCCGCTAATGCTTTCATCTTCTGCAACCCTTGCAGAGCGGCCAACTTCGGATTGGCAGCCTGACTCTTGTTGCTGGTCGAAGCGACATTGCCGAATGACAACCCGGCATAGTTGTGGGTCAACCCGACTAAACCGTCAAAATTGACTTCAGCGGCAGACATGCGTGATTGTTTTTCTTGCGTCATTCCCATACTCCTTTCGCGGTTTACTCTACATCATCTGCTGTGGCAGAAAAATCCAGCCCCGGAGATACAGATGTCGGCATGGTAAGCAGTTCAGCTTCTACTGAGGCCATTGGCCATGCACAAAAATCAGCACTGTAAAATGCACTCGGACGATGGTTGCCCGACGCACCGATGCCACCGAATGGTGCGGTTGGAGCCGCCCCTGTCAACGGACGATTCCAGTTGACAATCCCGGCACGAATGGTCGCGGCAAATTGCTCATAATCGTCGCGCTGGGTCGAAATAATCCCGGCAGATAGCCCAAAGCGGGTCTGATTAGCAATGTCGATGGCTTCCGCCAGAGTCTGATAACGCATCACACTGAGCAGTGGCCCAAAATATTCTTCATCCGGCAGTTCACCAACATCAGACACGTCCAGTATACCGGGCGTGACCAGTGCAGTATTCGGATCGGGGCGAGTCATCGCAAGTAATGGTTTCGCGCCTAACTCACACAAATGTTGCTGTGTTTCCAGCAAGGCATCCGCAGCCTGGTTCGACACCACCGCCCCCATGAATGGTTCCGGCTGAGCATCCCAGCGATCGACACGAATCTGGCGCGTGACCGCCACCAGCCGTTCGAGCAGGCGATCGCCATCAGCGCTTTGCTTCACTAACAGCCGTCGGGCACAAGTACAACGCTGTCCCGAAGAGATAAAAGCAGACTGAATCACCAAATTGATCGCGGCATCCAAATGATCGTAAGACTCGATCACCATCGGATTGTTGCCCCCCATTTCGAGCGCCAGAATTTTTTCCGGCTGTCCGCCCATTTGACGGTGTAAGTGATAACCGGTATTCGCACTGCCGGTGAACAGCAAACCATCGATTTGCGGATGAGAAGACAACGCGATCCCAGTGTCTTTGCCTCCCTGAACAAGATTAATCACCCCGGCAGGCAAACCGGCACTGTGCCATATCTCCAATGTCAGTTGAGCTGTCCACGGCGTCAGTTCACTCGGTTTAAAAACCACACAGTTACCGGCTATCAGTGCCGGCACGATATGTCCGTTCGGTAAATGACCGGGGAAATTATACGGCCCGAAAACAGCTAATACGCCATGCGGGCGATGGCGAAGCACCGCTTTGCCGCCCGGAATATCAGCCACTTTCTCTCCGGTCCGTTCTTGGTAAGCCTGTATCGACACCTGAATTTTATTCATCATCCCTTGCACTTCGGTCAAGGCTTCCCAACGGACTTTCCCCGTTTCTTGCGCAATCACTTCAGCCAGTTCCTCTTTGCGCTCACTCAGTCGCTGGACGAACTGTTCCAGTAATGCGAGACGTTCTGCCATTGGCATCTGAGACCAGACCGGGAATGCCTGACGAGCGGCCGTAACGGCCTGTTCTACATCATCCGGTGCCGCAGCATTCGCTGACCAGATCACTTCGTTCGTCGCCGGATTACGCTTTTCAAACACATCACCGTGTCCGTTGCTCCAGACACCATTGAGATAAAGGCTTGGCTGACTCATGAGAAATTCTCCTGTGCAAAAAGTGGGGCCAGACGCACCGAGTCACCGTCGGTTACGCGCAGCGCTTGTGCCTGCATACTGGTCAATAAGACGTGAGATTCGGTGACTTGCGGTGTGCCGGTAATGACCCGATAGTCGGTCAAGCTTTCGTTACCGATCAAACAGTGAATCGCCCCGGATACTGCTGTCTGCGTGACCTTCACGCTCCGAGTCTGAGATTTACGCACCACACGTAAATCATCAATGTAGGCTTCGAGTGTCGGCCCAGCGTCGAAAATATCGACATACCCTTCGTAGCGCATCCCTTCACTTTCAAGGATTTTCCGCGCCGGAATCGTATTGGGATGAACCTGAGCAATCACGGCTCTGGCTTCATCGCTGAGGAAATCGACATACAGCGGGTGTTTAGGCATCAGTTCTGCAATGAACGATTTTTGCCCAACCCCGGTGAGATAATCCGCATGCGCAAAATCAATCGCAAAGAAATGACGACCGAGACTTTCCCAAAACGGAGAATGCCCGTGTTGATCGGAAACCCCGCGCATTTCGGCAATTAATTTCTCGGCAAAACGATCCTGAAATGTCGCAATAAACAGCAACCGACTTTTCGACAACAGATGGCCGTTTTTACCGTGGCGATATTCGGGGTCAAGAAATAAAGTACATAATTCGCTATAACCGGTATGGTCATTGCTGAGAAACAACGTCGGCATCTGCGTATAAACATCCAAAGCTTTGGAAGCATGGACCAGCGTGCCAACGCGATAGTTATACCAAGGTTCATTTAACCCGATGGCCGCTTCGATCCCACTGATACCCACCACTTTACCGGTATCGCTGTCTTCTAATACAAATAGATATCCCTGCTCCTCGCGTGGGGCTTGTTGCTCCCAAGTCCGTCGCATCCGTTCAATCCGATCATTTAACTGACTTTCGTCATTTTGCAACGAAGTAAATCCGACGCCCGTTTTAGTCGCCAGCTCTGTGATTGCATTGCGGTCGCTCCTTGCAACCGGACGGATCACCATCATTTTTCATTATCCTTGAATGATTTATGTTCACTATAGTCGAGTATCAGCTTTATCACTGACGGGAAAACACCAGATCTGTTTTCCCATATCCATTCCGTCGGGATTGCTGATTGCCAGTGTCTGCGACGTTTGCGGCTCAAGCAACAGCGTTGAACCTTCCAGCCATCCTTCTCCCATTACCGCACG
The DNA here is from genome assembly GCF_024347135.1 of Vibrio spartinae. NCBI lineage: Bacteria > Pseudomonadati > Pseudomonadota > Gammaproteobacteria > Vibrionales > Vibrionaceae > Vibrio > Vibrio spartinae. Next base: position 853,875 of record NZ_AP024908.1, read on the forward strand.
GAAATCCGTCTCATGACTGACGCCAATCAGATATTTTCGTCGCTGGGGGAGACTTTCGACAACTTTCACACGGCACAATTTATGATGCTGCCAGAGATCGAGCGTATTGCGGTTCGCGGTCAAAATCGGACCTGCGTCGAAAATTTCAACGTATTTATCCGGTTCAAACCCCTGATCACTCAATAATCCACATTGTAGTGCCGCATCGGGATGAACCTGTCCCATTACCGCTTGTGCCTCTTCATGAATCAAAGGGACATACAGCGGATGATGCGGCATCAGTTCGGCAATAAAGGTTTTATCCCGGGTGCCGTTGTAGTATTCCACTTGGTTGTAATCAATCCGGAAAAATTTTCTGCCCACATGTTCCCAAAACGGGGCGCGACCCTGTTTATCCGCCATCCCCGGAATCACGGCCAACCAGTCAGTGGTAAAACGCTCCGGATGAATCGACATAAACAGCAATCGACCTAAGGTTATCAACGCCGGATAAAGACTATGCTTCAGTGACGGAATCACATAGAAAGAGCAAAGCTGAGAGTGGTCACTCAGATCATGGGTCATGGTCAACGCATGAATACGGCTATGAACGTTCAACTCCCGGGAGGAATGGATCAAGACATCGTTACGCAGTGCATAGAAGGGTTCCTGGTATCCGGCCAGTGCGTTGATTGCCCCCGTTCCGAGAATTTGTCCGGTCAGCGTTTCTTCCAGCACGAAGAAATAGCTCTCCTCCCCCGGAGAAAAGACCGCTTGCCGAAACGAATCTATTGAACGCTCGACTTTCTTGATCAGATGAGAACGCTGCGCAGGTAAGGTATACACCATCGGCCCGCTTTCATGGGCCAGACGTTCGATTTGTTGGATATCACTCAATTGAGCGGGACGGAAAATAATCATCAACACGGAATCCTTGTGCAACATTATTTCAGGACAAACTTGTCTGAGCATCTTAGATTACGGGACATGACAGGAAAAAGATTATGGAAATCTGACCTGATTTTACAATTTTACACCATCTTTACACCACCGCGTGCTGCAAGTTGCCATGCTCATCAGGTGCAACCCGATATGGACAGCATCGCGATTCGTTGATGGCACTAACCTTGTTCAGAATCCATCTTTTTTTCAGAACCCATTCTTTTCCGGAATAGTTGACCGCCCCGACACATTCATTGGTCAAGTATGCATTAAACTGCTTACTTGAATCTCGGTAACAGAGATTCAAGTGTATATTTTCAACGTACAGAGAGGCTTTTATGAAAAAAACATCTAATCTATTGTTTATCATCAGTATTTTATTTTGCGGATCAAGTTTTGCAGATAATCTCACAGATAATCTCACAGATAGTTCTGTGCATACTGGTGAAGGAACATTTTATGGCTATGGCGGTGGCGGCAACTGTAGTTTTCCAATGCCGGATGACACCATCTATACCGCAGCAATGAACGCAACGGACTATGATGGTTCAGCGGCTTGTGGTGCCGTCATTGAAGTGACCAATATGAATACCAACCAGAGTGTCATCGTGCGTATTGATGATCAATGTCCGGAATGCGCCAAAGGGGATGTCGATCTGGATCAAGATGCTTTTGCTGAAATTTCACCGCTTCAGGCAGGTCGCATCCCGATTTCCTGGAAGTATCTTGCGAACGAACAAGCCGGAAATATGAAGCTGTATTTCAAGGAAGGTTCCAGTCAGTGGTGGACCGCCATTCAGGTTCGTGATCATAAATATCCGATCGCGGCGATGTCATACCGGGTCTCCGGTGCAGGCACTGACTACACCCAGCTAGAGCGTAAACCCTACAACTACTTCGTCAAAAATGATGGATTTGGTATCGGCCCTTATGATTTCCTGATCACTGACTTTTGGGGACAAACCATCGAAGTAAAATCGGTCGCACTGATACTGAACAGCGAAATCGATACAGCGATGCAATTACCCACACATACAGGTAGCAACAGCTTATCGCATCGGTAATGACTGACAAAAGAAAGTCGACATGATGCGCGCACAAAAAATGCACCCGCGGGTGCATTTTTTACGTCGTTCATACCGATATGCCTCATACAGACGACAAATCGTCTGTGGTTTATGCGCTCTCAGGCATCGTTGCCATATCAATCACGAAACGATAGCGAACGTCAGAACGTTCCATACGCTCATACGCTTCATTGATTTCATCCATTCGGATCATTTCACACTCGGGCAACACATTATGTTCACCACAGAAATCAAGCATTTCTTGTGTTTCCGGGATTCCGCCGATCAGAGAACCCGCGATTCGACGACGACCAAAAATCATCGGTATTGTTGATGGTTCCTCCAGCAGCCCCACCTGACCGACGATAACCAGCGTCCCATTGACATCCATCAACGGAACATAGCCGGTCACATCATGCTTGACCGGAATCGTATCAATAATCAAATCAAAGCTGGACTGGGCTTGCGCCATGGCCGCTTCATCTGAAGAAATCAAATAATGCTGTGCACCTAATGCTTTCGCATCTTCAATCTTCGCATCAGTACGACCGACAACCGTCACGACTGCACCCATTGCCACGGCAAGTTTCACGGCCATATGACCAAGACCACCCAGCCCCAACACAGCAACTCTTGTTCCGGCTTTTACATCCCAGGCTTTCAGTGGTGAGTAAGTGGTGATACCGGCACACAGCAGTGGCGCAACACGAGAAAGCTCCAATGATTGCGGAATTGACAGCACAAATTCTTCACGGACGACAACATGGCGTGAATAGCCACCTTGTGTCGGTTCATGGGTATGGCGATCCTGACCACAATAAGTGGCGGTCATCCCCTCACGACAAAACTGTTCTTCCCCGGCGTCACACTGATCACAGTGCTGACATGAATCGACCATGCAGCCAACCCCGACCGTGTCACCGACCTTATAACGTGATACATCTGACCCGACGGCAGTCACCCGTCCGATAATTTCGTGTCCCGGAACAAGTGGGTAAGTTGAGCCGCCCCAATCATTACGAACCGAATGCAGATCCGAATGGCAAACACCGCAGTAGAGAATTTCGATTGCCACATCATTCTCTCTCAGCTCCCGGCGTTCAAATGCATACGGTTTCAAAGTTGCACCTTGATTGTATGCTGCGTAGCCAACTGTTTTCATGATCATCTCCTGTTGCGTGATGAATACTTGCTAATGACACATGATAATAAAGGTCAATCAGCGTAATAATGATATAATTTATAAGGACGTAAAAGCATAATACATTATCATCGAATTTCAATCATAAAATATATTACCCCCATTAAAATGAGGTAATTGATAAATATGAATTACCTCATGCCACTCTATATATCCATTAACACAATATATGCAATAGAATATATTCATCTGTAAACAAGATATATTATCATCTTGAATAGATTATATTTCCCTCCCTTTTTTCAGATGTTATACTGACAAATATATCACCCAATCATGACTCGATACTGCTCCCTGACCTGATTTTCTGCTCAGCGATTAATAAGCTAATCAAATAAATACCGATATCAGCCCGACTATTTCCGGCTTGATCTTGTGCCACTGCATCAAGGACAAACTCCACGGATTCAACAAAAAAATCCTGATCTTCTAATAGCATATGCTTCATCTACTCCATAAGTTATACCGTTTTCATCGCAAACGGTTCTGACAAAAAATAAGCATGACAGAAGCAAACAGGTCACAAACATCCAATCAATCATATCTTTTGCGACGGAGTACACGACCATTTGGCTGTTCTCCCGTACAGGCAGTGATATTATTTTTTCACTTGTCCGGTGAGGAGATATAACCGGTTTGAATCTGATGTCAGAATCTTAATTCTCTCCTTAAAACAGATAAAGCTTACCCGGGCAATCTCATACTAAAACCATACTAAAATAGGGCTCTAGGATGTCAAATGACAATATAAAGGCGTTTTCTTACCTTAAAGGAACGGCATTTACTAACAATCTAAAATACCAAACCCAGTGCAAAGATTATATAGAATTATCCAACTTTCTGAGTATTCCAAAATCGACTTTTAGCACTTGGAATGCACACAACCGGACCTCGCATGAACTGATTGTCCGGCTGCATCTCTCATTGGGGATTCCCGTCAAACAACTCGCTTTACCGAGAGACTATCCACGCAAAGATATCCATCCTTCGCTGTGGGAAAGTCATGAATTCATGCCTCAAATACAGGATCAGGCGAACTTTTACCAATCTCCGTCAGAAACCCGCCAGATTTATCAGCACGCCACCGTCATTCTGCAGCGATTCAGTCTCAAACACGGGGCGTTAATCAGTACCGGAGAATCACCCTATGCCGCGCAAAGAATGCATGAACTTCAACTGAAAGCGGCTTCAACGATCGAAGTCGAGACCACTGATGCAATCTATCTGATTGATCAACATATTCAGGAGATTGTTTCCGGTCGTTATCTGATGGATATCGATGGCAGAATTGTGCTTCACACCGCGCAACGGTTGCCGGAACAACAGATGCGCATCATGTTTCCGAACGAGGCGGTGACCATTGATACGAATAAAGTCCGCATTCTTGGACGAGTGGTTCTCACGATACAACGGTCTTGAGCAGACATTGATTGATCAAGATGACTGACTCCGTCATGATATTGAATCATCACAGGTATTAAACTCTAACGATAACGAAATAGGTGAAGATGATGTCCCAACCCATTAAGACGGCCGTGATTGGCTACGGTTATTCAGCCAAAACATTTCATATCCCGTTCCTTGAATCTTTACCTCAGTTTCAGTTTTGCGCCATTAGCAGTCGTCAGCAAGATGTGATTGCAGCACAATACCCGGCCGTCACCTGTTATGAAAGCGCAGACCGTTTGATTGAACAGTCGGATGCAGAGCTGGTGATCATTACCGCCCCCAATGATGTGCATTTCTCGTTGGCAAAAATGGCGCTGGAACACGGTAAACATGTGGTCGTCGAAAAGCCATTTGTCACTCGGGTGTCTGACGGAGAAACCTTGATCCGCATCGCTCAAGAAAAGCAACTGATGCTCAGTGTTTACCACAACCGTCGTTGGGATAACGATTTCCTTACTGTGAAAAAGTTGCTCGCAGACGGCAAACTGGGCGATGTCAAATGGTTTGAATCCCATATTGATCGGTATCGTCCGGAGGTCAGAGTTCGCTGGCGTGAATCGGCAGACGTCGAAGGCGCCGGTATACTCTATGATCTCGCGCCTCATCTCATCGATCAGGTCCTCGAACTGTTCGGTGCTCCGGACGCACTCACCGCGCAGTGCCGCTCAATGCGTCAGGCCGATGGTGCAACAGACTTCTTCAACCTGTTATTGCACTACCCGACTTTTCTGGTTCAACTCCATGCCAACCCATATAGTCCCGGTGACAATTTGCGCTATAAGATTCTGGGAACCAAAGCAAAATACATCAAAATGGGGCTTGATCCGCAAGAGTCATGGCTCAAAACAAACGGTTGTATTGAGAAGCAGCAGCAGTGCCAAGAATTTGAGAAAAACCAAGGACAACTCTCGACTGAAGCGCATGTTGAACCGATCCCGAATGAGCAAGGTGGCTATGAACATTACTTTGTTCAGTTAGCCAACTCAATTCGTCAGGGGACACCGCCCCCGGTTACAGCGCATGAGGCCTTAAATTCGATTCGTCTGATCGAGCTTGCGCTCAAGAGCAGCGACAGCGGGCAAACCCTCAAGGTCGATTTATAGGCGCGGTAACGCATTTATATATAGCATATGCCACATATAAGGTTTATGCTATGTAGCTTGTTTATACTTTTCGCACGATAACCATGATCAGCAACCACCCGATCATACCGGCATTCGTTGCGCATCGGGTCGGTGATTGCTTTGACACCGTTTTATCAACTACACTTTTATCAAGAAAGCGTTGTTCATCCCAAATTCAGTTCAGAACAAGCGCTAAAGGAGGTATCCGTGACTTACCTACTGACATTTGTTGTATTTATCATCTTAATCACCGGTATGGCGATCGGGGTACTATTTCATCGTCGATCCATTCAGGGAAGCTGTGGCGGTTTGTCTTCTATCGGAGTGGAACGTGCCTGTAACTGCAAAGATGTCTGTGAAAATCAGGAAAAAACACTCTACCAAATCCAAGAACCCGAAGAAGAGCGTTAATCGTTTAGATTATTGATATTTTACGTTTTCGCGAAAGGCGTTGGTGTGAGGCAAAAGTCTCGTTGCAGGGAAGCACAGCGTTTTCAGTGCACATGTTTTTGCAGAGTATGTTTTCGCAAAGCATGTTTTTAGAACAACCACCGAACTTGGCAAGCAACGAAACCTTACGGGTTATCGCTTCAAATATCATCTCACCTTGCGATGATATTCTGATCTCAATTCATCAATCGTTCTGAGCTTATCTTTGGCACTTTGTAAGTTGCCCTGATTGAGTTCAGATTCAACCTGATCAATGGCAACAGCAAGTTTTTGAAAACCTTCCTGCATGGTCTTTCCTCTGTCACCCTGATAATTTCCTTGTTTGAGATGACTCACGATTTTATCAAGTCGCCCCATTGCACCTTTCATCTCTTCAACACTTGAAGACTGAGCTGCATCTCCAAAGGCTTTTTTAATCTGTCTCATGGATGAATGCACATCACTACCTGCCCAGACTGGAGAAACACACATCACCAATAATAGTATTGCTATTTTTTTTAACATTGCATTGCTTCCTTAGGTATGTTTATGACTGACTGATATTGCTTTGCCATCTTAAGATAAACTCACTTTTCGGCAAAGTACACCGGATGGCGATTGATGCATACTCACGACTACTTTTTATTGCATCACTTTTCATTGTATTACTTTTTACTGTATTACTTTTTAATGTATTGCTTTTTACTGTATTGCTTTTTACTGTATTACATCAAAATCAGCAATCGCCTCACGCCCGCGTAATGCCAGAAACTGCAAAAACTGGCGGGCACTGTGTGTAATGACCTGCGTTGCGGGAATTTCAAGCTTGCCGATCAGTTCGCGGGCAAGGCTCAACTCGCCAACAGCGTGACAAAAGTGCGCATCGCTGCCCGTGGTAATCGGTGCGCCATACAACTTGGCAAGACGCCCTATCTCATAACATCGTTCAACACTGCCGACGCGGCTATGCCCCAGCAAGGTACTATTATTAATCTCAATCGCAACATGATGCTCGGCTGCACACTGAATCACAGTATCAAAGTCAAAATCATATCTGGGGTTGCCCAAATGTCCCAAAGCGTCCACTTCACCACGTTCAATCACACTCAGCAATGCTTGGGTATGGGTCTTTTTATCAACCGGTGCAAACACCGGCTCATGAAAACTGCCGATCACCCAGTCAAGTTGTGCCAGCACATGCGGTTGTAGGTCAATTTCGCCTTGGGTATTTAAAATATTAGCTTCGACACCGCGCATAATTGCGACTTCATTTAAAAAGCGAGGAATCACTTTCTGATTGGCAAAAAACCAAGGGTGAGGGGCTCCCGGCATCCGTTCAGCATGATCGGTAGTACATAAAATTTTTAGTCCATTTGCTTTCGCAACACTGACATTTTCCAGCAACGTACTATAAGCATGACCACTTGCATAAGTATGCGTATGCGTATCAACAACAATATTCATAAAGCCTCCCTTTTCTCTCCTACACAAAACTATATCAATGCACTTTGTGACTGGCTATCACCAATTTCAACGGTTTTTTTGCAACCTGACCACATTCGACAATACTTATACCCTAGTAACGGATACTTATTTTCTATAAAGGCTCGATTTACGGACAAATTTATGAAATTACGTCGCTATTCTCTTAGTCTTCATATTGGCAGTTTATTCTTGATTTTAACTTCAATCATTGGTGGCGTTTTAATTCTGATCAGTTACAACCACGCCCAAGCATTACTCACCGAAACCGCAAAACAGCTCAGTTATGAAAACAGCCGTAAGATCGAAACCGAGTATACACAAAGTATTGGCCCGATCCTGACCACACTGGATTTCCTTGCATTCAGTACATTTGTCGAAAAGGAGCACTCCCCCATTGACGATAAACGCTGGCTGGCATCAATGGCACTGGTGTTTCAAAAAAATCCCAATCTGGTTGCTATCTACTTTGCCGACGACAATGGTGATTTCACCATCATGCGCCCACTCTTGAATCAACAGGAGAGCAGACGCTTCAATGCCCCGAAAAACGCGACATTGTATGCACAGCAAACCCAAGCCAGTGGGCAAAGTGATATCTTTTTCCTTGATGAGCAGTTCCAGCAAATCAGCCATCGTCAGACCTTTGATAACCAGTTTGATCCGCGTGGACGTCCTTGGTTTCTAGCTGCTCAGTCCGACGGAAAAATTCGACTGACAGAGCCCTACTTCTTTTATTTTCTGAAAACACACGGGGTAACACTGTCACGAAGATCACCCGACGGTCACAAAGTTGTCGGTGCCGATTTCACACTCGATTCTTTGTCGAAACAAATCGATGCTATCGGCTTTTCTGAAGAGACCAAGCTCATCCTATTTGATCAAAAGTATAATGTCTTAGCCCAACATGATGCCGGCGTATCGGTGAGTAATACCCCGGCAGAAAATCGCAGCAAGCTGGAAAAGTCATTATTTACACCGGTTCTCCATCGGATGAGCAGTCAGGTGATTTATGAAACCGTCAACGATGGCGACACTGATTGGTCGATAACGTTGACACCAGTGACTTTAAACCCTTACGTCACTTTAATGTTAGCAGAAGCGACCCCACACAATGCCCTATTAGCGAATTTATTATCGATGCGAGACCAACAGCTAAAAGTGGTGATAATTCTACTCATCACCTGCTTTCTGACCGTTGCGATGATTGCATCAAGGCTGGCAAAACCTTTAAAAAATCTTGTTCAGCTTTCCGACAGCATTACCCGATTTGAATTTAAGAAAACGCGTTACCCTAAGTCGATGATTAAAGAAGTCGCGAACCTATCTCAGTCGTTGCAGTTAATGGAACACACCCTGTTCGATTTACTGAAATTACTCCGCAAGACCGCCAGTAATTATGATTTCAATACACTGGCAAAAACACTCACCCAGCAAAGCTATCAGATCACTCGGGCAGAAACGATCATTCTGTACATATTCTCCAATGAAACGGCGTCATTCACCATACTGACGAATCATGCCATCATTCCATTCAAAATAGATATCAATGACTTATTGAATGATACGCCTTGGCTCAAGTCACAATTACAAAAAGGAGAAGTGGTTCACCTCCGAAAACAAGATAACGTCATCAAAAAATACCGTGACCAGCTATTTAATACGGATGTTTACCTGTTCCCACTTTTAAATCGGCGGCAGCAACTGGTCGGTATTCTCAATCTCGGCTATGAACGTCCAATTACTCAGGAGCAATCTGACAAACACGCCTTCCTGCGTGAACTGATGAGCTTTGCGCAAATCGCCAAAGACAATATTGACACCCTGCAACAACAAAAAGAGGTGTTCTACGCATTCATCGAACTGATTGCTTCCACGGTAGATACCAAGTCTCCTCAGACACGCGGCCATTCCCAACGCGTTCCGGCCTTGGTGCAGTGGTTGGCAGAAGCAACGGTCACCGATACGCATTATTACCCTTATTTCAAAATGGACGCTTCGCAGTGGGAAGAATTAAATGTTGCCTCTTGGCTGCATGACTGCGGAAAAATCACCACGCCAGAATATATCTTCAATAAAGCGACCAAGCTTGAAACCATTTATAACCGGATTCATGAAGTCCGGATGCGTTTTGAACTGCTCAAACTTCAGGCTGAAACAGATTACTGGAAGGGATTAGCGGAAGGAAAAGACCAGACAACTTTATTGGCCGAGCTTGAAGCAACCCACCAGACCTTGGATGAAGAGTTTGTCTTTGTTGCCCAATGTAATGTCAGCGATGAACCGATGACCAATGAAAAAATCGAGAAATTACATCATATTGCACAACGCAGCTGGAAGCGCACATTGAATGATCAGGTAGGCGTCTCCTCGATTGAGCAACAACGCGCGGGCACATCGAGAGACCTGCCCGTGATGGAAAAATTACTCGATGATAAGCCAGGTCACTGTGTAACTTGGGAATCCGGCGACTACTCGAAAGAGGCATGGCAGGATCGTTTCTCACTCAAACCGGGTGAGCTGCTATACAATCGGGGAGAGCTGCATAATTTATCCGTTCGTCATGGCATGTTAACGGAAGAAGAACAGTTTATCCTCAATTCACACACCGTGCAGACCCTGATGTTATTGGAAAGACTGCCCTACCCGGAACATCTGAAAAATATTCCGAAAATTGCAGCGTGTCACCATGAACGCATGGACGGCCGGGGATTCCCCAGAGGATTAAAAGGTGAAGAACTCTCGGTTCAAGCCAGAATGATCGCGGTGGCTGATGTCTTTGAATCACTCACCTTCCGTGAGCGACCGGATCAAAAAGTCAACATGCTGTCAGACGTCATTGAACGGATGACAGAGATGGCCGTCAACGGCCACTTGGATCCGCGTCTCTATTTACTATTTCTGGAAAACAAACTGTATCAGCGCTATGCCGAGACATTTATGGAAGAAAAACAGATCACGCCGATTGACCCGAACGGCCACATCAAACGCGTCAAACAATACCTGAAAACCATGACGCATCAGCTATGATCGCGAAAGCGAAAAGCCAAATCAGACGGACACTCATATACAAAATAAGTTGATCAAAGCGACACTTTTGGTTGATGTAAATCAAATTGTCAGAGAGAATAGAGGTCAGTTTTTTACTCTTTTGTGATAGGTATCAATGGATATTGATAGTACCTATTATTGTCATAGAAAGAGCCAATTTTCTATTTTGGTATTGTGCTGTTACCGTTGGCACACGCTAAATACCTCGTTTTTAAGGGAAAGATGATGGTAATACCTGAAAACAGCAGCATCGTAATTTTTGGTGCTTCCGGCGATCTCACTTACCGCAAACTTATTCCTGCCTTATATCATCTATATGCAAACAATCAACTGCCAAAATCATTTGCAATTCTAGGTGTAAGTCGAACGGAATATAGTGATGATTCCTACCGGGAAAGATTGAAGAAAACCCTTCAAGAACTGGAAGAAACAGTGCCTGAAACGCTGGAATTTTTTTGCCAGCACCTTCATTATCAAGCGATTGATACCGCCAATGTCGATGACTATCAAAAATTGTCTGAACGACTGGAAACGCTGGCCGAGCAATATCACTTTGAGCAACACAACATCTTATTCTATCTGGCAACACCGCCAAGCCTGTACGGTGTGATCCCCGGCTGTCTGGCCGCGCATGGATTAAACGATGAGGACCAAGGCTGGAAGCGTCTGATTATCGAAAAGCCATTTGGCTATGACCTCAAGTCAGCGCAAGAACTGGATATCGAAATCCACCGTCATTTCAAAGAGCATCAAATCTACCGCATTGACCATTATTTGGGTAAAGAAACCGTGCAAAACCTGCTGGTTTTCCGCTTTGCCAATGGTATGTTTGAACCGCTCTGGAACCGCAACTTCATCGATTATGTCGAAATCACCGGTTCTGAATACCTCGGCGTAGAAGAGCGTGGCGGATACTACGACAACTCAGGTGCAGTACGGGACATGTTCCAGAACCATTTGCTGCAAGTGCTGGCAATGGTCACGATGGAGCCACCGGCTGCGATTAATGCTGATTCTATCCGGAATGAAGTCAACAAAGCGCTGCAAAGTCTCCAACCACTCAGCGATGAAGATCTCCACCAGAATTTGGTGCTCGGGCAATACACCGAATCTGAAGTCCGGGGAAAATTCCTGCCGGGCTACCGGAATGAACATGGGGTCGCACAAGATTCACGCACCGAAACCTATGTCGCGCTAAAAATGTTTATCAACAACTGGCGTTGGAATGGGGTGCCATTCTATGTCCGTAGTGGTAAGAGACTCCCGACCCGCGTGACCGAAGTCGTGATTCATTTCAAACGTACGCCACATCCGGTATTTGCGCAGAACGCACCGGAAAATAAACTCGTGATCCGCATCCAGCCCGACGAAGGTATTTTAATGAGCTTTGGTCTGAAAGAGCCGGGGGCCGGTTTCCGAGCAAAAGAAGCGTCAATGGACTTCCATTATACCTCTCTGGAAGAAACCAAAATGCTCACTGCTTATGAGCGTTTATTGCTCGACGCCCTAAACGGTGATGCCACACTATTTGCCCGCACAGATGCGGTTGAGGCTTGTTGGAAATTTGTTCAGCCGATTCTGGACTACAAACAAGACCCGACCTCTTTATATGGATATGCCTGTGGGACATGGGGCCCTAAAGAATCGAATGAACTGCTGCAAAGAGATGGCAGAGAATGGCGATTCCCCTGTAAAAACTTAACCAATACGGATTATTGTGAATTATGATCAACCACAAAATTTTTCAAACTGCCGACGAGGTCGTGCATTCGCTTGCTGACGACTTAAAAACGTATAGTGAACAGGGACGCCCTGTTCATATCTCTCTGTCCGGTGGCAGCACGCCTAAAATGTTGTTCAAGCTGCTGGCATCAGCCCCCTATGCGACATCAATCCAGTGGCACAATCTCCATTTTTGGTGGGGTGATGAACGCTGTGTCGCACCAGACGATGCGGAAAGCAACTACGGTGAAGCAAACGCACTCTTGTTTAGTCAGATTCAAATGCCGGCAGAGAATATCCACCGGATTTTAGGGGAAAATGATCCAACATCTGAAGTTGAACGCTTCGCCCAAGAAATGCTGGCGCAAGTCCCGACTCAAGACGGAACCCCAGTATTTGATTGGATTTTGTTAGGTGTCGGTGCCGATGGACATACCGCTTCACTCTTCCCCAGAGCAACTCATTATCAAGATCCGGCGCTGGCACTCGTGGCTTCTCACCCTGAGTCAGGCCAATTGCGTGTGTCTAAAAGTGCCAGAGTCCTTCAGGCCGCGAAACGAATCAGCTACTTGGTTCTCGGTGCAGGAAAGGCCGACATTGTCCATGAAATTCACACCACCGCTGCAGAAGCATTACCTTATCCTGCGGCTAAAGTTCAGTCCTCTCAAGGAGAGACTGAGTGGTATTTAGATAAAGATGCAGCAGCAAAGATTGCGTGAGGAGATAAATTCAATGAAAGGCGATATAGGTGTTATTGGTCTTGCGGTGATGGGACAAAACCTAATTCTTAACATGAACGACCATGGCTTCACAGTCGTTGCACACAACCGGACCACATCCAAAGTCGATGAATTCTTAGCCGGACCCGCCAAAGACACCAATATTATCGGTGCTTATTCTTTGGAAGATTTGGTTGAAAAACTAGAGAAACCACGCAAAGTCATGCTGATGGTTCGTGCCGGCTCAGTCGTTGATGCATTTATCGATCAGTTAGCACCGCTCCTCGACGCGGGTGATATTATCATCGATGGCGGGAATACCAACTATCCGGATACAAACCGTCGTGTTGCTGCGTTGAAAGAGAAAGGCATTCACTTCATCGGTACCGGCGTATCCGGTGGTGAAGAAGGTGCGCGCTTTGGGCCATCGATTATGCCGGGCGGTTCACCACAGGCATGGCCTGCGGTCAAACCCATTTTTCAGGCCATTTCAGCCAAAACCGATACAGGCGAGCCTTGCTGTGACTGGGTCGGTAACGACGGTGCAGGTCACTTCGTGAAGATGGTACACAACGGCATCGAATATGGTGACATGCAGCTGATTACTGAAGCTTATCAATTCATGAAAGATGGTCTTGGTCTGAGCCATGAAGAGATGCAACAAACCTTCAGCGATTGGAATGAAACCGAACTGAACAGTTACTTAATCGAGATCACTGCCGATATTCTTGGCTATAAAGATGAAGACGGTAGCCCGCTGGTTGAAAAAATTCTGGATACCGCAGGCCAAAAAGGTACGGGTAAATGGACTGGCATCAACGCACTGGATCTCGGTATCCCACTGACGTTGATCAGTGAGTCGGTGTTTGCACGTTGCCTGTCAGCCCTCAAAGAACAACGCGTTGATGCTGAAGCACAATTTGGCAAGTCTATCGACAAAGTGGCGGGTGATAAGCAAGAATGGCTTGATGCATTACGTCAGGCACTGCTGGCTTCAAAAATCATCTCTTACGCACAAGGCTTTATGCTGATGCGTGAAGCGTCTGATGAGAATAGCTGGGAACTGAACTACGGTAATGTTGCTCTGATGTGGCGAGGTGGCTGTATTATCCGTTCAGCGTTCCTCGGCAATATCCGCGATGCGTATGATACCAAGCCGGAACTCGCTTTCTTAGGGTCCGATCCATACTTCAAAGGCATTCTGGATAACTGTCTTGCGGCATGGCGTAAAGTGGCGGCCAAATCTCTGGAAGCCGGTATCCCAATGCCTTGTACCACATCCGCACTGACATTCCTGGATGGCTACACAACGGCACGTCTTCCTGCAAACCTGCTTCAGGCTCAGCGCGATTACTTCGGTGCGCACACCTATGAGCGTGTTGACAGTCCACGTGGTGAGTTCTTTCACACCAACTGGACAGGGACAGGCGGTGATACCGCTTCAACAACTTACGATGTCTGAGGCTCACAAATCAGCCAACAAATCGTACGATTACTAATAGATTTGTGATTATAATTTGACCTTTCTATCGATGCTGCTTAAAATCAAGCAGCATCTTTTTTTCATCCATCGCATATCCATCGTAACAATAGAGAGATAGAAAAATGTTCAATAAACATTATGTCTTGGTTCCTTCAGAACTTGAAATCGAAACGTTTCGCTCACCAGAAACAAACGAAGTCACCGCCACAGAAAGAGAGGAACTGGTGCGTCAGGCTCAGGAAACCGGCATGCAACAATGCGCCACTATGCCTGAGCGTAAAAAAAGTTCTGACTATAAACGATGCGCCTGAGCACACGCATCAAGCATACGACAAAGATACATGGTTACTTTATCTTGTCACTGACCTAACACGTTACGGATGCTCGTGTTAGGCGTTATTCAATTCTATCGCTTCATTCGATAGTTCACGCTTTGCCCTTGCGGATCACCACACAAGATGTCTGCTTCTGTTTGCCATAGCCAATGATTTGAGTGAGAACCGCTTTGCCGACCGGAATGTAAGCGGCTGCAACGACCTCAGACTGATGATCAACATGTGGATCATGAATAAAGAAAAAGTGTTCACTCATGCCACTGAGTAAGATCCAGTGCGGTTCTTTGTTCCCCGTAAACCGATATGTGCTGATCAGCAATAAAACACCCGCGCCCTGTTCCAACCAACACTCAAACTGAGCTTGTGTCGGCGGCATATCCGTCACCGCAACATTCGAATACCCTGCCAACTGTTGACAAAAATCCTGATGAACTAATTCAATCACCGACTTTTTATTCAGGTCCCGCACACCATCAATAAATGGCACCGTTGAAGAACGACTCCACAGCTCAACCTCAAAGCCTCGCCGTGCCGCAGCCAACGCCAGACCGTGTCCGCTACACCCGCCATGTCCGGATGTCATGTAGATCGTGGTTGCTTCTCGCCATAACTGTAGCTCATGGGTACGGGTCAGTTCGGTTTCAGGCTCAAAGCGCGCAAAGCTCATCAACAGACAGGCGGCACCACATGTAAACGGGGTCGTCTGGACATACAGCGGTACGGGCACTTCCAAGCGAGGCTCATGCGGATCGAGCCGTTTTTGCATCCGAATCCCGTCACATTGGTCATCGTAATAATGGACCAGCATTCTGAGTAGTTTATAGCCCATTTTTTCATATAATTTTAATGCGGCCCTATTGTCATCCCGAACTTCTAGTCGTAATGTACAAGCACCTTGATCAAGAGCTGCATGCTCACATTGCTCCATGAGTTGTTGGGCAATGCCCCGGCCTCTGAAGTCAGGGTTTACGGCAATCGAATACAACCTTGATAGCTGTGTACCTTGGTGAAACAGAAGTAAAGCATAGCCAGCCAGTTGAGCGCCGGATTCGGCAACAAAAATGGCAGCATGTACCGATTTCAGAAACCGCCGCATTTGACGTGGTGAGATTTTGTCTCCGGTGAAAAGCTGTTGCTCTAGTGCATTTAGCGCAGAAAGATCAGTGTGGTTCGCATGACGAATGTCCATACGATGCCTCAAAAGGTTAGAAGATTGCGATGCAATATTATGTCGATACCGCCCTCTCGACAAGAGACTTATCTTCATGAGAGACGGCGTATCCTGCAACCGGAATTATAAGCCATGGCAAATCTTTTTATTGTGACCGATCATACCGATGACTGGCACCAATATTTCCCTTCCGATCAGGTGATCAACGTTCAAAACTACCTGAACACCAACTGGAAACCGACGCATAAATCGATTCAGGTCGTTAATTTATGCCGCAGTTACGACTATATGAGCAGTGGCTACTATTGCTCACTGATGGCAGAAGCAAGAGGACACCGTGTGATTCCCCGAGTGATGGCGATCAACGATATTCATCAACCGTTTCTGCACTCTTCGAATCTACTCAAGCTGAATAAACTCTATCCGTCTGAACATGCGTTGCAGTGCAAAATTTACTTTGGCCGCACACCGCAAAAAGGATTGGAGAAGCTGGCACGACATCTATTTGAACAGTTCATGATTCCGGTGATTCATCTTGAGCTATCAAGACATAACCAGCAGTGGCATATCAAATCAATTCAGCCATTCCCGTTTCAGGATCTGACCGACCCGGAACAGGACTTCTTTATTGAATCGCTGGAAAAATTTTCCCGTAAAGTGTGGAAGAATCCCAAACAGAATAAAGCATCTCGCTATGATCTTGCGATGCTGATCGATCCGGAGGAAAAAATGCCCCCTTCGGATAAAGCAGCACTCAAGCGATTCCAGAAAGCAGCCCAACGATTAGGCATGAATCTGGAAACCATTACGACGGAGCATCTCTCTCGTTTGGGCGAGTTTGACGGACTATTTATTCGCGCAACCACCAACATCAGCAACGAGACCTATCGTTTTGCGAAGACGGCTGAGAAAATGGGATTAGTCGTGATGGATGATTCCGAATCCATTATGAAATGCACCAATAAAGTCTTTCTGACCGAGTTGCTGCAACGCAATCGTATTCCCGCACCTAAAAGCGTGATTGTGCAAAGCTTTGATCCTGACTGGCAGGAAAAACTGCTCTCTGAGCTGTCATTTCCGATGGTGTTAAAAATTCCTGATGGTGCTTTCTCACGTGGCGTCATCAAAGTGACGGACATTGACTCGCTCAATCAAGAAGCAGCGTTGTTGTTTGAGAAAAGTGCGTTGATTCTGGCTCAGGCGTTCATGCCGACCGACTTTGACTGGCGTATCGGTATTCTCAATCGACAAGCAATTTTCTCATGTAAATATATGATGAGTCGTGGCCACTGGCAGATATATCACCACCATAACAATGGCAGAACAACGTCCGGTAGTTTTGAAACGCTGGATCTCAAGCAAGTACCCAAAAATGTCATCGACACGGCACTGAAAGCCGCCAATTTAATCGGTAATGGTTTATATGGCGTTGACTTGAAAGAGATCAATGGTCAGGTTTATGTGATTGAAGTCAATGATAATCCGAGTATCGATCATCAGGTCGAAGATGCTTTCTTAGGAGACCTACTCTATGATCGGGTTATGACCGAGTTTCTGCGCCGTATTCAGATGCGAGGATTCTGAACTTCCGTCTTTCATGTCGCTGTTTTGATCGTATCTGACATCACCAGTCGCCATCGCACACCGCGGTGGCTGCTCCCATCCCCCTCAACACAAACTTTATTGCATATATAAGTGTGACTCACCTCTACTTATTGATGCTATTTATGCGATTCACTTCTCAAATTCATTGAAATGTATTTTTAGTTTCATATTAAAAAGTAAAACTAGACCGTGAAATAGTTGATAATTTTAGTAGTGAGTCATCAATTTTGATGCATTGATTATTCACGAACGAAATCTCACATAATCATGGAAAACAACGTCAAGTGGATCAGAAATGAAAGTCAAAACCTCATTATCATGCCTGTCGATTGCCATCGGAGGCATTCTTTCGCTCTCGGCACATGCCGATATTCTCCTTTCACAATATGTGGAAGGGTCCGGATACAATAAAGCCATCGAAATAGCCAATACCGGAGATGAAGCACGCACTCTGGACGGCTATACCCTGGCTAAGTCAACCAACGGGAATGGCGAGTGGCGTAATAAACTCCCCCTCGACGGGCGGAACATTCCGGCTCACGGGGTGCTCGTCATTGCCAATAGTCAGGCCGGCAGTGACATTCTGGCAGTCAGCCAAGAGACCAATACCACCGTCCTGAATTTTAACGGTAATGACCCGGTAGCCTTACTCCGTAACGGCTCAGTCCACGATATGATCGGCACCATGGGGGGCAGCTATTTTGCCAAAGACGTCACACTGGTGCGTCAATCCAATCATTTAACCCCCTCACCGACCTATGTCGAATCACAATGGACCAATGCCGAAAAAGACAATATCGACGGACTCGGTGCCATCGACAGCCCAGTCTCAACCTTTACTTGTGAAGGCGAGTCCTTTATCTCTATTCAACAAATTCAGGGAGAAGGCAGCCGCTCACCACTGCTCAGTGGCTCAAGTAACACGACCGATCAACAATATACCGTTCGGGGTGTCGTCAGCGCCGTTACAACAGGGCTCACCAAAGGCTTCTATCTGCAAGCGCTGGAAAACGACTACAATAGCAATACCTCGGAAGGTCTCTTTATCTACACTGGTCAGTCAGCCGCTGCTCTCAAACCCGGTGATGTGGTCTGCGCGAAAGGGCAAGTCAAAGAGTATTATGATTTGACCGAACTCTCTGCGGATAACCAGCAGTGGGTTAAACAGGGAGAGCAACAACCGCCACAAGCAACCGATATTGTCTTCGCCGCAGGGGATGATAACTTTACTCAAACGCTGGAACGCTATGAAGGGATGCTGGTCAATCTGCCAGCCACGCTGGACATGCGTGTAACTCGCACATTCAGTTTCGACTATGATGCCAGACGCAACAATATGGTGCTCGCTCAAGGGCGTTTAAATGTCCAGCCCAACCAAAACTTTGCGGCAGGTTCACAGCAAGCCAAGCAGCAAAGTCTGGAAAATGCACAGCATCGCCTGTTTATTGAATCAGACCAAGTTGCTGATGATGGCGAAATCCCTTACTACCCCCAGTTTGGCCGGAGCGACATTGATCAAGACGGCTCTACCGAAGATTATATCCGCATCAATGATACCCTCAGCGGTGCTCAAGGTGTGCTCACGTACAGTTATGGTGAATACCGTTTGGTCATGACCAATACGCTGACTCAGGATAACTTCGTTCACAACTCGCCACGCCGCGCTTCACCACAATTGAAAGACGGTGGAGACCTGCGGATTGCCACGTTCAATGTGCTGAATTATTTCAATTCTCCATTTGGCGGTGATGCGAACCCTTATGGCAGTAACCGCGGTGCTAAAAGTGCCGGTGAATTTGAGATCCAGCAAGAGAAAATCGTACGCGCTATCTTACAGCTCGATGCCGATATTGTCGGTCTGATGGAAATTGAAAATAACGGTTTCGGCGATGGCGGTGCCATTCATCAATTGGTTGAGCAACTCAATCAGCAGATAGACAAACCGGAAAATCGCTACCATTATGTGGCAATAGACAGCAATCAGGACGGCACCATCGACTCACAGGATACCGTCGGCACCGATGCGATTACCACTGGCCTGATTTACCGCAATCAACATGTCTCTTTAACCACACCACGTATCATCCATATGCCATCGCAACAAGCTCCGGCTGTGTATGACAAAGACGGCAATATGATTGAAGACGGCAAAAACTACCAGCGAGATACCCTCGCCCCGACGTTTAAAGTCAGTCACAGCAAAGGCCTCGAGCAAGCACTCACCATTGCCGTGAACCACTTTAAATCCAAAGGCTCGACCTGTTGGGAAGATGTTGCTGCAATTGAAAATGGCGGACAAGGTCAGCAAGACCCGGATTTCCAAGGCTCATGTGAAAACTTCCGCGTTGCTGCTGCCGTGGCACTGGGAGACGCATTGAAAACCATCGGGGGTCATCAGATCATTCTCGGAGACCTCAACGCCTACGGCAAAGAAGATCCATTGCTGGTGTTGACCGATTACACCCCTGAGAAATATGGCAAAACCATCCACGCCGCCAGAAATACCTTTATTAATGGCAAACCGCAGTTTGGCGATCAAGGCGCTGACATCACCCATGGCTACGGTTACATCAGTGCGGTGAGTCTGATCCATCCTGATAACTGGAGTTATTCGTACAACGATGAAGTGGGCTCTTTAGACCATATTTTGATTAGTCCAAGTCTCAAAATGCACGTGATTGATGCCACCGACTGGCATATCAATGCGGCTGAGTCTTCTTTGTTTGACTACAACAACAAATATAAAGGCGATCTCCCCAAATACCGTGACCAATACCGGGCATCAGACCATGATCCTGCGGTACTGGAACTGAAAATGGGCGGCTCGATCAACGGTGTGTTACTGGTTTCGCTGTTCGGGCTACTCGTCATCCGACGTCGCGCATAATCAACCCTCACCTTCAATCAGGGGACACTCGTCCCCTGTTATTGTTTTGAGACTGGCATCTGCCTGATCCTGAACGCGTCAAACCGCTGCATGAGCACTTTTCCTATTTCCCCCCGCCTCCGGGCACCGAAATATGACGCACAATTGCGTTTGCCAATTTCAGCGGCATGGGTGTCCTGCCCGGAAAAGCTTAATCATTCTCCCGGAATGATTTTCTTTGTTCGGTGGTTGATTTGAAGTTGGGTGAAATCTAAAGAAAGTCGATTTGGTCGCTGCTCTCAGGGGGAAAAATCCCGGATGGATTTTTCAGGATTGCTTGAGCAGGATGCGAATCAATCCGACCCTGATTACGCGTACTGAACCTAAAAAGATGCTTTTGGTTCCTTTTGCATCATCAAAAGGAACTGGGGCGCTGTCGGGGATGCCATTGAAATCGGCAAAAATAATCGCGCACCAAATCACTGCACCTCACCTTTAAACTTCCCAGCCTTCGGCCCCAAATTTTGACGCACAATCTCGTTTTTTGGTTTCAGAGGCATTGGTGTCTTGTGCGCCAGTTACTCTTGCCGAGATGCAAGAGTAACCAGAAAATCTTTTTTGTTTGGCTGAGTTGCGTGTTGTCCAGAACCAGCTTTTACGGGCGTCCTGCCCGGAAAAGCTTAATCATTCTTCCGTGAATGATTTTCTTGGTTTGGTGGCTGATTTGAATTGAGTGAAACATTTTAAGAGCCGACTTGAACGATGCACTCAGGGTAAAAATTCAAGGATGAATTTTTAGCTTTTCGTGAGCAGGAGCGAATAAAAGCGACCCGGCCAGCGTCCACGAACTAAAACGTTCTTTTGGGTACTTTTGGAACGCCAAAAGTATCTGGGGCGCGTGCATCAGATGCCGCAGAAATTAATAAACTCATTGCGCCTCAAACAACAGAGCACAATGTTCATCTCCCCAGCCTTCGGCCCCCAAATTTTGACGCACAATTGCGTTTGCCAATTTCAGCGGCATCGATGCTCAGTGCGCCAGTTCATCTTTCAGAGATGAAAGACGAACCAGAAAATCTTTTTTTGTTGGGCTTGGGTGTGCGCTTTCCAGAACCGTCTTTTACGGGCATCCTGCCCGGAAAAGCCTAACCATTCTTCCGTGAATGGTTTTCTTGGTTTGGTGGTTGATTTGAAGTTGGGTGAAATCTAAAGAAAGTCGATTTGGTCGCTGCTCTCAGGGGGAAAAATCCCGGATGGATTTTTCAGGATTGCTTGAGCAGGATGCGAATCAATCCGCCCCTGATAACGCGTACTGAACCAGAAAAGATGCTTTTGGTTCCTTTTGCATCCATCAAAAGGAACTGGGGCGCAGTCGGAGATGCTAATGAAACCGAGCGTCCCAAACCACAACCCAATCCTAATATACCCCTTTATTTCATGTTACCCCCATTCCAAAAATAACCTTTTCCCTATCAGAAAACCAAATTCAAATATGACTTATAAACTCTATTGAGTATAATTAATGATTCATATGAAAATAACCTTATCAATAAGCATCCATCGATAAAACAATCACGGCTCAGCCAACAACGTCAATGAACGATCAAATCACTCAAATCTACAACCTGATGAGCCATGAATTTGCTCAGGTTGAAGGAGACTTCACTTCCCTACGCGAGTCAGATGTGAAATCCGTTATCCCTGCCGGAATGCGCTTTGCCGATTTTCTTGGACAGCTTCGTAGCGGCCATCAAGTATTACTGACGGATGTACCGTCGATTCCGTTACTCATTCGGGATAAAGATGAATGGGGCAATTCATACTGGCGGGTCAATCCCGAAGTTGAGCCTCATCTCGACGGGCTGGCCTACAAGGCTTATACCGCCAGAGTTGAATTGGTCAATCATGGCATTGGTTCGACTTCTTCCGGCAGTGTGAATGCTTCTGTGTCTACCGAGCCTTATGTCGAACGCGAACCCGTGAAACTCACTTTAGCAGCGCGTCTGAACAAGCAACGTCAGGAGCGGTTACGGGCGTTGGATACAATCCCACTGCCTTCATCCGCATGGCAAAACGCATTTAATCAGCCACCCGTCAAACCCTCTCGTTTCGCCAAATCCGCTCTGGTACCGAGAGGCTCGTGTGATATCGGTACACAACGAGAGTCACTTTCTGCGCTGGGGGATTATGCGGCTTATACAATTGCCGTCGGGCAGGGGATCAGTGCTGCTTCTGAAGACGCTTTTTTAACGCGCATTGGCGGTGCAGCGCTGGCAGAATTGCCGGGGCTGACGATGAAAATCATCGGGCGAGCCGGAATGTTGGCCGCATTTGTGCCGAACCAATTAGCGGACAGTACGCTCTACAGTGCAGCCGATATTCGCAGTAAAGACAGGGTTGAAACCAATATCCGCTTGGGTTTCAATACGGCAGGCCGGATTTACGGCTATCACGTCAATGGGGCGGTGATTCCCAAGCGTGAAGTCAAACGGGTCGGTGAGCAGTTTGTCGTTGCGTTAGAGCCGGATGTCACCATTGAATGGGTGCCGATTAGCGGTGATTTTGGCGGCAAACCGATTCTGGTTAACCCCATCCCGGAGATGGAAAAGTTCGATATCTGGATCCATCCGCAAGCGGAGCAAGGTCAAGAGTTTGATAACACCTATATCACCCCAATTGCTGATGCGAATTTACAAGACTATATTTTGACCTTTCCGGCAGAGACTGGATTACCGCCGTTGTATGTGGTTTACAAAGAAAGCGCTCGCAACGAGTCGGGCGTCGTGACCGGCAACGGTGAAGATATTACTGGCCTGTGGTTGGAAGCCGCCGGAAAAGAGTTAGGTGTACCGGTGCCGTCACAAATTGCGGATCAACTCAGAGGCCGTGAGTTCAGTAATTTTGATGGGTTTCGGAAAGCGTTTTGGGCTGAGGTTTCCAAAGATTCAGGACTCAAAACACAATTTATAGACAATAACGTCGAGAGAATGGGTAAAGGATATGCACCTCGTGCAAGGAAAAAAGATTCGGTTGGCGGTAGAAAATCTTTCGAATTGCATCATGTGGAGGAAATCCAGAATGGCGGTAAGGTCTATGATGTTGATAATATTCGTGTCACAACCCCCAAGAATCATATAGATATACATAAGGGCAAGTAAGTGAATTTAAAAAATAGTATTAATGAATATTTTGAAGATGAATTTTTACAGCTATTGCAGAAAATCTGCAAAGCTGAAACCTCTTCAGAAAATGAACTGGATGCTTTAGTTGATCACTTTGAAGATATAACAGAGCACCCAGATGGTTCAGACTTAATTTACTATCCAGATGATCCGGCAGATGCAACCCCCGAGCGCATTGTTGAGATTGTCAAACAATGGAGAATCTCGCAAGGCTTGCCATGCTTTAAGGACTGATTCGGTCTTTTATTTTCCACTGAGTCTATCAGTCAATTGAGTGATGTTTCACGTCATTCAAATCAAGCACTGGGGTGCACAAGACGTCGCTGTCTCAGATTCCAGAGAAAGGCATTATGCGTCACACTTCGAAGCCAAAGCCTGAGACAATCATCAGGGAAAGAAATAAAAAAGAACCGCGTCGCATTTTATCCTTCAACAATGCTAAAACTATGATAAACAGTGTTTTTTCTGAACACTTCTTTTATGCTAGAGCCATGTTGTCCACCAAAGCGAAGCACGATTATGAAAACCTCCCTTGACCACCTGCCTGAATATAAACAGCATGAGCTGGCCACGATCTCGACCATTCTGCGTGATACGCTGGACGACTATCTCAAGGGCAAAACGGGGAGTAAAAGCGAGTTTCGTATTCTGAAAATCATTCTGTTCGGTAGCCATGCCAAAGGCAATTGGGTCAGCGATCCGGTCAATGGTTATATCAGCGATTACGATATTCTGGTGATCGTCAACAAAGCCGCCTTGGTAGAGGATTATGTGGTCTGGCTGCCGGCGGAAGAGCAAATTAACCGCAAAGTAAAATCCGCACCGCTTGGTTTGATTGTTCACGATTTACAGGAAGTGAATGAACGATTGCAGCAGGGGCACTACTTTTTTCGGGATATCCGTGAAGAAGGAATCGAACTGTTTGCCGCGACACCGAAGCCGCTGACGGAGCCGGGGGATTTAACCGAACAAGAAAAACTGGAAATTGCACGTAAACATTATGATCAGTGGTCTCACTCTGCATTTCGTTTTTTCCGTAATTATGAATTCTCTATTTCCGAGGATGATTTGATTAACGCAGCATTTATGTTGCACCAAGTAACTGAACGTTGTTTAGCCTGTACTCTACTCACATGCACCAACTACTTACCCAAATCCCACAATATCGAAAAGCTGGGGAAACTCTGTGCCCAAATCGAGCCAGAGTTTAAGACGATTTTCCCACTCGACAATAAATTCCACCGTCGCAGCTTCCGTCGCCTGCAACGGGCCTATATCGAAGCCCGTTATTCAGAGCATTATGAAATCACCGCAGAAGAGCTGGCTTATCTTGAAGGGAGAGTGCAACAATTAAGAACACTGGCAGAACGGGTTTGTTTAGCGCGGATTAACGGGGCTTGAGGACACGAAACCACAACTGGGTTGTCAGCAAGCATTTGAAAAGCAGTGAGTAGGTTGTCTCTGTAGCGATTCCATTGTGATTCGGAAAATTTGTAACGGTGTAGCTTTTAATTTTACGCAAATGGCTTTGCGCCAATTTACTTAGCTTATATTTGTTCGTTTGCATACTTTAGGTTACAGGCTCTTCAAGAATGTTTCGCCATCAATTACATTACCTTGCGAGATATCTTGTTTTGCAGCCTCAAAGCAATGTTTAATGTAATCAGCTTTCATTGCTTCAAGCTCTTCGTAATCTTGAATGGACATAACAACGACAGCATCTTTGCTGTTTTTGCTGATCTTAACTGGCTCTCGCTGAGCACGTAGAAGTAGTTCGCCAAAATTACGTTTAGCGTCGTTTGCTGTTAATGTATGCATGTTAAAGCTCCAAACTTGGTTACTAGTAGGAGTATAATTGTTTGTGCGAAATATTTAATTAAATCGTGCGATTTGTGCAAAAGTTAAACTAACAAGATTTGTTCTTGGAGCTGATGCTGGCGTGAGTTGCTAAGGAAGATCATCTATTTCTGGTTGAGGACCACGCTCAAGTTTAGAGGGTAGTGTTCAAATTTCTGTGTCATTTCTTTAAACTGAACCAAAAAGGAAATGACACCTTATGTCTGACGATAAATTCGAAATTGATATTCAAGCTTTTGCCAAAGCATTGCAATCCGGTCAGGGCCTCAACGGCAAAGACGGTTTGCTCACCCCGTTGATTAAGCAAATCACTGAAGCCGCGCTCGGGGCTGAAATCGAACAGCACCTTGAAGCTGAGCCCGACAATCGCAAAAATGGAAAATCCCGCAAAACCGTTAAAACCTCATCCGGGGAATTTGAACTTGAAACGCCCCGTGACCGAAATGGCTCTTTTGACCCGCAAACTGTCAAGAAGCACCAGACCCGACTGACCGATGAGATGGAACGTAATGTCCTCTCCCTGTTTGCCCTTGGCAACAGCTATCAACATATCCGGGAATATCTGCTGGATATGTATGGTATCAGCGTTTCCAATGGCACGATTAACGCCATCACCGACCGTCTTATCCCTGAGCTCAGAGCATGGCAGGAGCGGGATTTAGACCCCGTCTATCCGGTCGTCTGGCTTGATGCCGTTCACTACAAAATCAAGGAAAACGGTCGCTTTGTTTCCAAAGCCATTTACACCATCCTTGCACTCAATATCGAAGGAAAAAAAGAGCTGCTGGGGATTTATCTCTCTGATGCCGAAGGCGCGCATTACTGGCTCAGTGTCCTGACCGACTTACAAAATCGCGGTGTCAAAGATATTTGTATTGCTTGTGTCGATGGCCTCAAAGGGTTCCCTCAGGCGATTGAAACCATTTACCCGCAGACTGAAGTCCAACTCTGTGTTATCCATCAAATCCGTAACTCGATGAAGTATGTCGCCAGCAAAAATCAGAAAGCGTTTATGGCGGATTTAAAATGTGTTTATAAAGCGGCAACCCTTAAAGCTGCCGAACATGAGCTGGATGAGCTGGAAGCCAAATGGGGACCACAATACCCGCTGGTGATTCAGTCATGGCGCAATAAATGGGAGAACTTATCGGTGTATTTCAAATATCCCGAACAGGTCCGCAGAGCCATTTACACCACCAATGCGGTTGAGGCGGTACATCGTCAGTTCCGCAAACTGACCAAAACCAAGGGCGGTTTTGCTAATGAAACCAGCTTGCTCAAGCTGTTGTATGCAGGTATGTTGAAAGCCAGTGAAAAGTGGACGCATCCGGTGCAGAACTGGAACCTGACACTGTCTCAGCTCAGCATCCACTTTGAAGGCAGACTCACTCCATATCTGGATTTATAAAAATGGGCGTGACACAGAATAATGAACAGTCTCGTTTAGAGCTAAGAACAACAAAGCATTTAACTTTCCTAACACCATCAACGAGTTGCATTTTTTCGATCAGCTTTTCCAAATCTATTGAATCTCTAGTTCGAACTTTAAATATAATATTCGTTTCACCTGCTACCGAATGGATTTCTTCAACATCAGCAAGCGAAGAAAACTCATTTAACATATCCATGCTAACAGAACCGTCTGATTCAATATGCAGAAAGCTTAACAATGAGCAACCTAAGCTAGGCCCATCTAAAACGGCTTGGGTTCCCTTTATGACACCATTTTTCTTCAGTTTCTGTACCCTCTCATGCACAGCAGGTGGAGAGAGAAAAACCAACTCACTAAGTTCGGAATACGTTCTGTCAGAATCTTCAGCAAGCAGCCTTAATAATTTTCGGTCAATTCTATCTAAACTAACCCTTTTTGACCGACTGGA
This sequence comes from Vibrio spartinae, assembly GCF_024347135.1. NCBI lineage: Bacteria > Pseudomonadati > Pseudomonadota > Gammaproteobacteria > Vibrionales > Vibrionaceae > Vibrio > Vibrio spartinae. Next base: position 881,419 of record NZ_AP024908.1, read on the forward strand.
CTTAACATTATTCGCTTTTGAGTCCATATGAACTTCCCCCTCTTGCTCATCAATATCAATGGCGCTAATAATATTAACAGGTCTTGATATTAAACGATTAAGCTTATAATTGAAAATTTATTGGAAAAGTTAAATTTTTTGATAAGACTAATCATGGTGAGAAATACTTGAAATTAGGATATTTCTTTAGATTAAAATCGGTAGTTTTACAATTAATTCGCCAGCAAATAATAATGGAAAATTAATACATTAATTAAAAGGATGCCTAGTTAATTGGTATTGGAGTTAATATGTTCAGGCAAGAAAGTCAGTATTTATTTCAAACCGTTATTTTACTCATCGGTGTTAGTGTCATTGGATCAAATGCTTTTTTAATGAGTCCAATTCTTAGTAATATTGCTCAGTCATTGGATACCGATATGACAAAAATTGCCTGGTCCATCTCCGCATATGGTGGTGCAATGGCGTTAGGGAGTTTATTTTTAACCGGTCTTCCTCAGCGTATTGGTTTGAAATCAACGCTTCTCCTCACAGGAACAGTGTTATCTATTAGCATCTTAATGACAGGATTATCAACAAATTGGATCATGCTTGTCGTTGCACAAACCTTAACTGGGATAAGCGCTGGGGTGTTACTTCCGACCTTGTATTCGATGACAGCCATTATTGCCCCTAAGGGAAAAGAGTCCACAACCTTAGGGAAAGTGATTTCTGGATGGTCATTAGCGATGATTGCTGGTGTTCCATTAAGTGCTTTTGTTTCAGAGCTACTATCTTGGCGCTCCGCCTATTTTTTTGTTTTCATATTGTCGCTTCTATCAACATTAGGATATTTTTTACTGCCTTCTAAAGAGAGTCTTTCTACCGCTACCTCCCTTCAGTCTGCCTTTCAAGTGCCTAAGGCAAAATCCATATTCATTATAACTTTTTTCTACATGATCAGCTTTTATGGAACCTATACATTCTTGGGTAGCTATATACAACAGCAGTTACTTTACTCCACAGTATATGCTGGTATGGCGGTTTTATCTTATGGATTGGGCTTTGGTTTTGCTGGCATATTTTTAGGAAAATTCATTGATAAAAGAGATTCATGGGAAATCATATCCCCTTGCTTACTATTCATATGTGGAATCTACTTGTTATTGTTGATTCTATCAAATCACTACTGGAGTTTACTTATCGGCTGCGTATTTTGGGGACTAATTAATCAGGTTATCTTAAATTGTCTTGTATCAATTCTCAATGGATTAGATGATCATCAGCGAGTAAGACTCATTGGTATATACAGTGCCGTATCCTATGGGGGAACAATGGTCGCGGCACTCGTTTACGGTGTTATCTATTTATATAAAGGATTTCATTTCATATTAATTACCTCTGCTTTGTTATGCCTGTTTGCCTTCCTAGTCCTATATGGGTTAAAACGGCACATCTAATTGTCGTGGCAAAACCTTACTGGTTATAGACCGATCACTTGGCTTCGTTGTCTTGTGCCAACTCGCCTCCAGCCAGCGCCACATATGATGTTCTTATTCATCAGCTCGCAATTTTGCTAGCGGCTTCCTCTGGACCAAACCTCGCGGTTAAGCCCTTACCATTCGCTAGTAGTTAGCATCTAATAACGATATGAATCGCTAAGGATGGCGACCTTCCCACAGAAGGCTTTCACCTCATTCATGCCCATACTGGGCGTACACAGGCAATGATGGTGACTTTTGGGGGGTTGCTGCTTCAAGTAATCGCGGGTGAGGCGCTTTAAAAACAGAATTAAATGACGTCGCTAACATCATTGCCATCTACCAAGAAATTGCTCAATTATTCCCCAATTGCTGAACGTGATTCATCAATCAGAAATCAGTTCTCATACTGTCAAACATCAGCATTAGCTCACACCTTCACCGATTTGCATTTGATCCTGAATGAAGAGTTTGTATTTTATTAGCTGAATCGATTCAGTAAAACAATAAATCAAACTTACTATCAAGGAATCAAACGTCATGAAGATCAAACCACTCGTTGCTGCCCTACTTATTGCTGCCCCCTGTTTCGTGAATGCCGCACAATATGTGCTGACTGATGCCACTGCCAACATTGATGTCGGTGCGTGGAAAGTCACCAATAAAGATCTGGGGATTCAGCAGCCCTTCTCCATCGAAAAACGTCAGTTACATGGCGGTAAACAGATGGGGGTCGAGACTTTAGTTATTCATAATGGTGAACTGGAAATCACCTTGATACCCACCCGTGGTATGGGAATATTCAACGTTAAAAAAGATGGCAAACGCATTCTCGGCTGGGATTCTCCGGTCAAAGAGATCGTCAACCCTGCCTTTATCGATCTGGAAAGCCGCAACGGGTTGGGCTGGTTAGACGGTTTCAATGAGATGATGGTGCGCTGTGGTTATGAATGGACCGGTCACCCGGGTGTCGATGATAACGGCCAGTTACTCAGCTTGCATGGACGCCTGCAAAATACCCCAGCTTCGACAGTCAAAGTGACCATTGACGAACAACCGCCTTATACCATTACTGTCGAAGGCGAAGTCTCTGAAAGAACCTTCAAAAAAGTAGAGTTAGTGACACACACTTCATTCTCGGTCACCCCCGGCAGCAATCAGTTCGCTGTCCATGATACCCTGACCAACAAAGCCGATTATGAAGATGAATATCAGATTATTTACCACTCTAATTTTGGGCGTCCGATTCTTGAAAAAGGCGCCAAAATTACTGCGGCCGCCAGTGAGATTTCACCCTTTAACGATTATGCGAAAAAAGGCCTGAAAGACTGGCAAACCTATCTTGGCCCCACTAAAGGCTACGATGAGATGGTTTATAATCTGAAACCAATCGGTGATAAACAGGGTAACACGCTGGCAGTACTGCATAATCAGGCCGGTAATCTTGGTGTCTCGGTCGGGTATAACATCAAACAACTGCCGGTACTGACCATCTGGAAAAATACCGATACACTGCAACAAGGCTATGTCACCGGGATCGAACCGGGCACCAGCTATGCGTATAACACCAAGTATCAACGTCCGCTGGGGTTAGTGCCTAAAATTGAGGCGGGTGCATCCAAACATTTTGATGTAACTTACACGGTCTTACGGAACACCGGAGAAGTAGAACAGGCTTTAGCCACCGTGGCAGATATTCAGGGCAAGCACCGTGTCAAACAGGTGAAAAAACCACTGGTTGATTTAAATAAAGTTCATTGATGACCTCTTCATACCATGTTTGCCGTTTCTGCTCGTGCTCAATAGACAAGGCTGAAACACAAACTGGGACGTATCACAAAAAAGACCCGATGGGTCTTTTTTGTTGGTTTCATCCATGACTGTACAACAATGGCGGTATAACGATTGCTAGACAACGATTGCTAGGCAACAATAGCTAGACAACACTGGTACGGCGCGCTGACTCAACATCCCTTATTGGGGATGATGTTTTTCTCTGACCATTTCAGAAACATATTCGATCACGCGATTACTGGCATGCTCGGCTTTATCAACCACAGCGACCAGATGGTTCAAGACATCATCATCTGCCAACCAATCTTCACGGACTAATGCCAGTGCTTGTTGCATATTTTGATGCACCGCTTGATGGTGTTCTTCTAAACGGCGATAGGCCGTTGTCTGGCTGAATGCTTCACGCCCCTCACCTTCGTAATACCATTTCCCCATCCGGCAATTGAAATGATCAACCTGAACTTCTTTGGCTTCAGCGCCTTCTCCGTTTGATTCCAGCGCGATATAGCCATTTTGTTTATAAATGACATGATCCAGTTTAATCAACGATGCAAAAGAGCAGTCTTTGGCCTGATTCATTAAAAAAATAGTTTGCTGTGATGCATTGGCAACCTTGTCAAAGTTGCTATGAAAATTAGTCACTTCATCCCCGACACTTTTCATCTGTTGTCCGACGGCCAGTGTCTGGGAGACCATCTCTTCAATCGGACCAGTCAGTGAATTAATAATGTCACTAATATCCGCGGTTGAGTTTCTGGTGCGATCAGCCAGCGAACGGACTTCATCGGCAACCACGGCAAAACCGCGTCCGACATCACCGGCCCGAGCCGCTTCTATGGCGGCATTTAAAGCCAGTAAATTAGTCTGTTCAGCAATCCCGCTAATGACCTTGATCATATCTGCAATCCGAGTGCTCTCCTTACCCAACGTTTGTGCGGTTTGTTCCATACTCACCATTCGGACGTTCACGTCATCAAGTGCATGGCGAATATCTCTGACCACTTCACGACTTTGTGCCGCACCATCGCGGCTCTCTGTCGCAATGCTCAGCACATTATCCATCTGATTCGATAAGGTCACCAATTCTTCCTGATTATTTTTTAGATTAATGATCAAGTTGGTGGTATTGAGGTGATGCAATTCACTCTTTAAGCGATTTTTCCTTGAAAAAACATATGCTTGCTGCATCGATTCGATTGCTTCATTGATACTGCGCATTGTCTCGAAAAATTCACCGGGCATCCCGTCCACCAACCCACGACGGTAAAACTCACCGTGACTTGTCCGCTGAAAAGTATTCGACAACTCTTTAAAGTTTGTCTCAACAATGTCCAGAAAATCATTCAATGCCCATGCCACATGGCCGACTTCTCCGAGGCCTTTGGTATCTGTAATCCGAATATGAACATTGCCTTTTTTGGCCTCATTCAAAGCATCACGGATCCGGTGCAGTACCATTAAGGGTTGCAGTTGATCCCAATAGGCATAAGCCGAAAAGACAATGGTAAATAATGGTAAGAGAACATTGAAATAGTTGAAACCGTGATCGAAAACATTGGCAATCGATAACCCAATAATAACGATGGTGAACACTGAACAGATAATCAAAAACTTCTGGCGCTGAAATAAAATATTATGACTGACCTGACTCGTACTACGCATCATTCGCTCCTTCTAATCTGAACGATGTTTCTGGTAAAGGTCGATGATGTATTCTTCATACCCCATCTGATGTTGCTGACGGACGAAATCAACCATCCACTTCCACGAGACTTCAGGCGCCTGTTTTCTTTCGGTCGTCTGCTCCAATTCGCGCATTTTCTGATAAATACCTTCAATCGTTTGCACCGCACCTTTCGGGGCGACCCGGCGCACTGAATAAAAACCAACGACATCATCGCCAATTCGATCAGGCGTAATATTGGCAAACACCCAGTAATAATTTTTATCTGAGGTATAGTTTTTCACAAACCCAAAAAACTCGTCTCCTGATTTTAAAGCGTGCCATAAACCATAAAAGACGCCTCGCGGCATGGAAGGATGACGGATCAGATTATGATCTTGACCAAGCAGAGCCGCTTCTGCATAGTTCGCAACGCGCATGAATGTCCGGTTTGCATAGGTGATTTTCCCCTGCAAATCCGTTTTGGTAATGATCAGTTCACTCCGATCGAATGACACTTCCTGTTCTGTTACAGCCATATCTCTCCTTAGATAGTGAGCGATCCTCTTAAGAAACTATATGCTATGGCTAAAATATGGCAAAGTTTATACCTTGATACATATCAACTTTCTATAATTCATTCTCTTTACTCCGAAATCGGGAATATCACAGAATCTATTGCATCCCCATCCGATTACGATAAACTGCTTACAGACATCTACACTGCTAGACGTGCATTAACATTTTTTCTTGGACAGCAATCAACACAGAGGTATCTCATGTCAGAACATCAAGTCACCCTCCTCGACGGCGGAATGAGCCGAGAACTGGAACGTCTCGGAGCGCCCTTTCGCCAACCTGAATGGTCTGCCCTTGCCTTGATTGAAACCCCGGAGATTGTCCAACAGGCACATGAAGTATTTCTTCGGAGTGGCTCAGAGGTGATTACCACCAACAGCTACGCTTTAGTCCCCTTTCACATCGGTGAAACCCGATTTAACAATGAAGCGCTGACACTGGCACAAAAAGCAGGACAAATGGCTCGTCAGGCTGTTGAAGCCACTCAGACTCACGCCCAAGTGGCCGGCTCTCTTCCACCGTTATTCGGCTCTTATCGCCCTGATTTGTATCAAGCCGATCGGGTGGATGAAATTGCAGCACCGCTGATTCAAGGGCTCGATGCTTTTGTTGATTTTTGGATGATCGAAACCCAAAGCCTGATTGCTGAAGCAACAGCGATCAAAGCATCAATTGACCGCTTCAGCGACCAAGCAAAACCCGTCTGGGTTGCGTTTACATTGGAAGATGCAGAGCCCGTCGAGCAACCAACGATTCGTTCCGGCGAAACCGTAGCACAAGCGGTACAGGCCATGGCCGAGCAGGATGTTCAGGCAATTCTGTTCAACTGCTGTCAGCCGGAAACGATCGAAGATGCGATTGATGTAGCGCGTAACACGCTGGCTGAACTCGGCAAAAGCCACATTCAGCTTGGCGCCTATGCCAATGCATTTGCCCCGCAGAAAAAAGATGCGGCAGCCAATGAAGAAATTGACGAAATCAGAGCGGATATGACGCCACCGGCTTATGTCACATGGGCAGAAAAATGGTGCCGTCAGGGGGCCTCATTGATCGGTGGCTGCTGTGGTATCGGGGCAGAGCATATTAACGAACTCCGTCAACATCTGAAGTCTTAAACACCGAACCGCAGATAAATTCTTCTATACTCTGAAAACGAAAATACCCTGGCAATGAAAAGTCAGGTGAAAAACACATTCCCTTCATCATGGATTCAGCGTTAAACGCTGAATCCACACTCATATTTTGTGATTTCGGTTCAAAAAGTAGCATAAAACAAGAATCATCATGCACGAAAACACACCGATATGACGCGATCGTGTCAATCCTATTTTCATACAAAAATCTTAATTGTTAATCCAAGTCAATGTGCTACTAAATCGAATCACGCAATATTGGCTCTTCTATCAGTTAATTCACTCAAAAATGAAACTCTATAGACGTTAGCTCATTCATTTTTACTATAGGACGCCTATGATTCGTTACTACGAAAACAAGAGTATTAACACTCAATTACGAGTAATCATGCTCTTTTGCTTAATCATCTCTTTTTCAACCATTGCATTACTCGTATACCGCAGTGCTGCGAGTATTCTTTTAAACTCAACATTGACCGATCACCAATCTAAAGTCGAGGGGATCGCTCAATCGATATCACAACAGTTTTTCACTTATCTTGATACCAGTAGAACATTGGAATCAACCTTTCAGAACAGCTATCTGAAAGGATTAACATGGCAGGATGAGGTGGTTGATTTCCGCGGATATCCAGTAACGGATGCCACAATTAACGGGAAAAGCATCATTGGCTCAACAGATATTGTTGATCAATTCACACGAGATACCGGTGCCATTGCCACGTTATTTCTGCCTACGGGTCAAGACTGGCTGCGCGTTTCGACCTCATTGAAAAATAAACAAGGCGCGCGAGCAGTCGGGACGCTGCTGGGACAATCGCACCCGGGGTATGAAAAACTCAGCCGTGGTGAGCCCTATTATGCTCAGGTAGAACTGTTCGGAACTCACTATCTCACTTACTATAATCCGCTCAAAAACCATCATCAGCAAGTTGTCGCCATTTCATTTATCGGGGTTCCCGTTGAAGAAGTGACCACCAAGCTCTTACGTAATCTCAGTCATATCAAGTGGGGTCGAACGGGTAGCACCATGGTCGTAGATGCGCGTGAACATTCCCAAGGAAAATATCTGCTCAGCAGTGACAGTATGCAAGCGGACTCGATTCTTGCCGAAAAAGATGCAAACGGAAACAGCATCTTTCACGATATTTTCAAACATAATGAAGGTTTGATTCGCTACCATCAATCTTCTCGTGGTAACACTCAGGAACGCTATCTTGTCTATACCGATGTCCCCGGCTGGGAATGGAAACTCCTCGGTGGCACCTATATTGATGAAATTACCGAAGGCAGTCAGGAACTCCTGAAGTTAATTGTCCTGATTTCATCGTTGGTCGGCGGTACGACCTTTGTCATCATTGCACTCTTCCTCAGCCACACGATTAAACCACTGATCAATTTAAGCCATATTATGGAACGGTTGGGACAAGGGGAGATCAGCCAGAGCATCAAAACGGGCGCCAAAGAAACCAAAAATGAAATCCTCCGGCTGTACAATAGTGCGGCGGCCATGATGACTCAACTCAATCACTTGGTCGGCAATATTCGCGCCACTAGTGATCAGGTTCAGGATCAGTCAGCGAGTGTGCTCAGTGATGCCAATGTCGGATTAACTCAGTCTGAGCGTCAACATGAACAAGTTGAGCAGGTCGTCACGGCGATTGAAGAAATGGCAACCTCTGCCAAAGACGTCGCCATGCAGGTCGAAGTGATTGCTGATAATGTCCGACAAGCCAATGATAATACACAATCTGGTCTGAATTTGGTGGAAGATGTGTGTATTGATGTGGCTCAATTGAATGACCAGTTGGCACAATCCTCTCAAGCCATCAATCAGCTCAGAACCGACAGTGAAAGTATTCAAACCGTGACGGACATGATCGATGAAGTGGCAGAACAGACCAACCTGCTGGCTCTCAATGCGGCAATCGAAGCAGCACGAGCTGGTGATCAGGGGCGTGGTTTTGCGGTGGTTGCGGATGAAGTCAGAACGTTGGCTCAAAGAACGCAGACATCGGTTCAGAGTGTGGTGACCATTATCGACAAGCTCAAACATTCAACTCAAAATGCCGTTCAGTTGATGCAGCATAGTCAACATCATGCGGATAGCATGATGAGTAAGTCTCAAAATGCCGGGACATCACTCGAAACCATCGCGCAGCAGATTCATTCGATTGCTTCTCAAGCCCAAACCATTGCAACAACGGCAGAGCAACAGGCACAAGTTTCCGCCGATGTTGCCCAAAGCGCTTCAGAAATCAGTCAGTTGAACCAACAAGGCCAACAAACCAATGCGAAAACCGCCGAGAGCGCCTCATCACTGCAATCTCTGGCAGAACACCTGAAAGATCAGGTCGATTTTTTCCATTAACGGCGGGGGAAGAATCAATATCGTTCATGAGCGGCATTGATGTTATTCAGAACGATGACATGATTCACAACCAGCAAACAAATCAAAAGGGCTGTAAATGCAGCCCTTTTGATTCATCCACCGGACATATAACTTCGATTAAACCGCTTCCGGATTAAACCACTTCCGGTTCAAGAATTTCATGATTGCTCATTGCCACGAGAGATTTTCCCAATAGCCATTCCAACTCTTTATCCGCATCGGTTCCCAGCTTCTCTTCAATCAGATGGTACATGCGTTCTAATCCTTGTCGGCACACATCGACAGAACGTTCAGCAGAAATGATATGGTGGAAAAGGAATCTTAAAATCGCGACAAACTCGCTGTGTTCCAATGCCTGCATCCAGCTTCGACGGAATGCAGTAACGCCGTTTTCCAATTCCAGATAGGATGTAAAAAGCAGGAAAATCTGGCTATTCAATGCCGTGGCAAAATCCGTTTTTTTAGGAAAATGGTGACTGATCCCTGTCCGGGAGATCCCCGTCTGTTGGCTGAGTGTCGTATATGACATACGGTCATAGCCAAGGTTCAGCACCTGATAGACGACGGCATCTAAAATTGTCTGAATCGTGATTTCTGTGTCTTCTCTGCTACGCTTAGGCATAATGTGACTCTCTTAAAATGAGGTGAGCCTCACCTTTTGTAAGCACATGATGCCAAGGTAAGAGGCACTTCACCTGATGATCCATGCAAAAAATACGGGAAGTCAAATTGCCTCTCTGCTTTCTCAGCAATATCGGCATTCCCAACGTTCAATCAAAAATGAATGAACACCACTCAAGCTGTCCTCAAGTTACATTCTGGCCCACCCTTCAAATCAAACGATGACTCACATTGATGTGCTGATATCGTCACCTGACTCTCTCCTATCAGGTCACCAAATTGGAATAGCATGGTGTTCAATCAAGCGCCCAGATATGATAGCGCCTGAATATAACGGTTATCATCTCAGATCTATTGAGTAGAACAATGATATCGCCTGAATTCTGTTACCCCCTTGGCATGAATCCTGATGATTATGAGAGTTTAATCACATATAAATCTTTCTTAAGCACTATGTCCCCAATTGTTACACAAAATCAACGTGTTACTGGGCAATCTTCATGCACCGCAGATCAACCATTGTGATAAATCAACTTGTTGGCAGTGATTCAGGTATATACTCGGGCAATAATCTGTCAATCACACGATCAGAACATTCGAGTATCAGTTCCTGACTAAGGGGTAACTTTATGAATACAAATGACAATCTAGAAAACGAAATCTGTGAAGCCTGCGGAACATTCGGTGAAATCGGCTATATCATCAAAGAAGGTGACGATGTTGCAGAAGTGACTGTCATCGCAAATGACGCAACAGCACTTCAGGCTGAACTTGACAAATACATTGCACTCGCGAAACAAGTCTGCGCTGATGTGAAATATGAAACCACACCAATCACTGACGAGGCACAAGAACTCCATGCCCGTTTTCAGTTTGAAGTCAGTGCCGAAAAACTGATTTTTGAACTCAAATCCCGCTCTCTGGTCCGCGGATAAATCATTCATCTCATGCCACACCGATGAATATCAATCACAGAACCATCTAGGGGATTCTGTGAGTTTTGACCACAGCTACGAATACCTTGTGTCTGTGGTCAATTATTTGTATTGCCTTGCCTATATGTATCTCACAGCAAGCCATCTGATGTCGCTCTCGACAGCAACCGGTGCCGTGATTTTTAACCCACCGTTCAGCATTGCAAGCCATTCATCGATCCGCCATACTGCATCTATTCACCGTTTATATTCAGCGTTTTTATGTTCAACATTTTTATATTCAGATATGCAGTGCGTTCGCTTCTGACTCTGTTGCTCGGATTACTGACGTTTAGCTTTGCTCAGATCGCCACCGCTCAAGGGCTGAATCACTATCAGATCCTCAATTATCTGGATAATTACGGCAATTTGGATCTCAGTGGCAAGCCATTCACTAAATTACCATCCGGCCTGGTAATTAAACGCGATCTGAATATTTCCCGAACCCCGATTCGTGCGCTGCCAAGAGGCATCGATATTCAAGGGGGTCTGATTGCAGCCAACTGCCAGTTAGAAACTGTGTATCCCGGCACCAAAATTAAAGGCTATGCCAACTTACTCGGTTCCCAAATTAAGCGTTGGCCGCGCGGTATCCGGGTCGGTGGTTACCTCAATTTTACCGATACGCCATTAGAAAAACTGCCCGTCAGACTCAGAGTTAAAGGTGACTTGAGTGTCATTCGTACCCCACTGACTGAGCTCCCTGATGGCCTGATTGTGGACGGAAACTTATATCTCAGCGGCTCAGGAATCCATGCATTTCCGGAAACAATGACGGTGAAAGGAAACATCTATTTGGGGGGAAACAGCATCAAAAAATGGCCGAAAAATCTAACGCTGGGTGGTGCCGTAGCAAGATAACCTTGCTACGGTGAATCACCCGTTATTGCCTGTTTATATTACTGTTTGTTTATATGACTTTTCTGTTTATATGACCATCTGCTCATATTACTATCCGCTCATATTACTGTCTGCTCATATGACTGCTTGCTCACCAACATGGTCTGAGCTTTTGTCGGATTGCTTCGTTTTTGCCAGACAGCTTCATTTTACTAGACAACTTCATTTTGCCAGACAACTTGAGCTCGATGACACACTTAAGCTTGTGGCTTGTTTTTCACCGGGTTGGCATAGCTGGCGAGCAGATATTCATGCGCCCCTTCCGGCAAACTTGCGAGCTTTTGCTTCAGTATCTCCCGGGTTGCCGGGGTCACTTCATCCCCTTCACATCCGGCAGCCAGTAAATTGATTGGAAACAACTGATAATGTTGATGAATCTGCCGATCAATCTCTTCTGCCAGCGCGTCCGGTGTTGCGAAATCCTGATCAATCACGTCACCAAATGTCACATGAATGCGTCCTTTTTCGCCCACGATCCCCTGAATGATACTCTCAATATCTTCAAATTCTCTTTTTTCATAAGCGCCCAGCGTCGCTTTTTCGTACAGCTCTCTGGCTTTAGCCAAATCACAGGGATCATTTTCGTACGCAATCGCCACTGGTACAATCTTCAGCGACTTGGCATACGTGGCAAAATCAATTTTTTGACTGCGCCCTTCCACATGAAACATTTTCAGAATGGCCGGATCCGTAAAATCATTGCCGTCTTTTGCCCGCCCTTCACGCTGGGCAATCCAGATAGAATGACCCGTATCCAACGAACTTTTAATATAACCGGAGAGCGTTGCCAGTGCTTTCATCATCTCGCGTGGCCCTTTGGCAGAGCGCTTGACGATAAAGCTTTTATTCAGTTTCATCAGCTCCGTAGCGCACGGCTTACGTAACAGATTGTCACCAATCGCGATTCTCACCGTTTGGTGACCGGAAATATGCAAGCCATAGTTCACCAGCGCCGGATCCATCGCAATGTCACGATGGTTAGACACAAACAGATAAGCCTGATTTTTATCCAGTTTGTCCAGACCAGAATATGTCACGCCATCGGTTGTCGTCTCTAATGTTTGATCAAGGTATTTTTTTACTTCAAGCTGAATGGCTTCAACGGAAGTCAGTTTCCGCCATTTGATCTTCAGATACATTTTGACCCAAGGACTCATCAGGGTTTGTTTCCACCCGGCATGGTGCTTGAATCGATGCTTAACAATTGCATGAATAAATTCATCGTCTTCAATGAGACGATTGATAGCTGCAGGAATTTCATCGTCTTCATAAGGACGAATTTCTGCATAAGGATCGGTGATTGATGTCATTATAATACTATATGATTCGAAAAAAACTGGCCCATTCTACGCACACTTCCTCTGATTCGCAGCTATTGTTAGAAAACTGACCTCCTGGTCTGACCAGTATAGTATGATTCTCGGATGTAAAGATGAAATCGATCTCATCCTTTTGTCATCACTGCCATACTCAATAAAGAGCAACCCGTTGAGTATAGCTGAGTTTATTTGGCTTTTGCTGATGGACAAGTTAACCTATGCGCGTTTGAGAAAGAGAGACCAGCCATGCACTACGCCATTCAAGTAGACTCAGCCACGACCGACTACCTCCAGATCACCGCTCGAAAAAAATCGCTGAAACACGTGCTTCTTCTCGTCGAGCAAGGCATGGTGTTATTGAAATTAGGCAAGCATGAATACGCAGCCACTGCAAACCAAGCTCTGTGGATCCCCTGCCAGTGTCTGCATGCATTAACGATTTTTCCGCAAACACGTCTGACTCGCATCGAATTTTCAGCTCGCCTGCGCCACAATTTTCCGCCTCAGGCGGGATTTGTGCCACTCAGCACCTTATGTCGCGCGGTATTGGCACGCCTTGCCGAGACCACACCGCAAATGACGGTTTACCCACATCTGCTCGGTGTACTCACCGATGAAGTGCTGCATTTCCGCCCTGAGCTGCGTGAGAACAAATTCACGCATTTACTCAAGCAGTGGCAAACCCAGTCTCCTCAACCTGTTGAGGGTATTTCACCGGAAGTCCATCTCATTCTGCTATTACGTGAAGCACAGAAAAAAATGCAATCCGGTGTCTCCGCAAATCAAGTCGCCGATCAGCTTTTTGACGGACAACGGGCGCAACTTCACCAGTTGCGCCAGAGTTTGCTGGGATTAAACCGCGACATGTAATGATGCTGCCGCACCATGAATCATGGCGTATCGCTTGACGGATACGCCGGTTGGATAACGTAATGCCTTAATAACTGATCTCAAGGTCGGTATCCGGCACGCAGCAACACGCCAAGACCACCCCCGCTTGGCGATCTTTATCGTCCAATGCCGGGACATCCGGCTGAGACACTCGCCCTTGTGTCACTTTCACCCGGCAAGAGCCACACAATCCGGCCCGACAACTATTGCTGATTGCAATCCCCTGATCTTCCGCCTGTTCCAGCAACGTCTGTTGATTATTCCCCGCCACCGTTTCGCCGTTCATTGTCAGCATCACGTTCAGATATGGCCGTTCAGCAATTTTCTGAGTCCCGAATGCTTCTTGATGATAATAGTGCGCCGGCAAACCTGCTTTCATCAGGAGGTTTTTCGCTTTTTTCATAAAGCCGTCCGGCCCGCAAACAAACACCTGCCGCCGTTCCACATCTTGCACCTGTCGCAAATGCGATAGGGAAAACCGCCCTTTCAGACCAAACCAGTCCTGCGGGGGCTGTGTGAGCGAAATAATGACCTTCAAACCAGAATGCTGATGATTCAAATGTTCTAACTCTTCACGACACGGAATATCATCCACCGAGCGGCACTGATGATAAAACACCACATCCCGCATTTGTTGATGATCCGCCAGATAGCGCAACATCGATAGCATCGGGGTCACGCCACTGCCGGCAGAGAGAAGCAACAACGGATAATGGGATGAATCGGACTGCAAATGAAACTGACCGCCCGGCGCTTGTGCCTGAAGGACATCTCCGATTTGAAAATGATCAAGCAACCAGTTCGACACCTGACCATCACTGACACGCTTGACTGAAATCGCCAGTCGTCCCGGCCGGGACGGACTGGAAGACAAGGTATAGTGACGATTGATCGTTTCCCTGTTGATGGTTAACGCAATCGGTAAATGCTGCCCCGGCTGATAAGTCAGGGTTTGTCCCTGCTGTGGCTCCAGCCAGAAGGTCACAAAATCCCGGGCGATCTCTTCTTTTTCGACACAAGTCAGCGTTTGCCACTGCGGTTGCTCATCCGGATATTGCTCTTTTTCTTTATATTCGAGCACTTCCACAACATCGTCGGCCTGAATCATCCCCGCAGTCCGAACCACCATATTCTGGCCGAAAAAAACACCGCCTGATGTGCCGCGCCGGAATTGTAGCAATGTTTTCAGTGGCTCTTGCGACGCTCTCAACTGACCGCGCTCCGGCTCGACTGTGGCTAAAATACAGCGCTTACAGGGTTTAACGAGTTCAAATTCAGCGGTGCCGATCCGAATACGCTTCCAGCCATCTTCGGCAAAAGCTTCAGTACCGGAAACCACAATATTGGCTCGGAACTGTTGCATCACATGTTGCTCAGGACTGCGACGATTCAATTCATCCAATGAGCCTTGGCTGATGATCAGCAAGGGATAGCCATCCGCAAACCCAACCGTATTGCCAACCGATTCACGATAGCGCTGTGAATGCTCACCGGTAAAGACCAGTTCAACCTGCCGCTCAATCACTCGGCTAAACCAATCATTCGCTTCATCGGTGGTGGTGTAAGCCGTGAAGGAATCATGCCAAACCGTGGTGGCAATTTCCTGCATTTTAAAATCCGCATAGCGGATCCGCAGCGGCTCTTCACCCTCAACCTGAAACAGCACGCCGTCAGGCATCAGTGCCGAACGCACCGTCACCAGACGGGGAAATTTTCGCGCGGTCACCATGCTGCCGTCTGCTAACGCCAACATAAAGCGTCGATCAAATGCCAACCCTTCTTTATCCGCCCAGCTTTGTGATAGCGAAATTCCACCCACGGATTTCACCGGATAAATATGAATCTGATCGACTTTTGCTGACATACGACTTTCCCTTGTTTTTGAATCATGACCGATAAGCATATCATGATAAATCGCCCATCCAAGCGCAACGATTACCTTTTATCGAGCCGCCCGGATTTAATAGATGAAATGGATTACTTTTTCTTCTATGATTCACACGCATTCACTGAGTTCCCCCAAACCAACACGGGTGAACTGACATTTTAGCATCAGAGATAAAGGTGGAATCTTTCATGACAATACTCACACTGACCCGACCCGACGACTGGCACGTACACCTGCGGGACGGAGACGTTTTGCCAGACACAGTCAGAGATATCAGTCGCTACAATGGCCGTGCCCTGATTATGCCCAATACGGTTCCACCGACCACCACCACCGACATGGCTCAGGCGTATCGCCAACGCATCATCGATGCTCAGCCTCAGCCCGGCTGCACGCCTCTGATGTCGCTTTATCTCACCGATAACACCACACCCGAAGAGATTCAACAGGCCAAATCATCCGGCGTTGTTGTGGCAGCCAAGCTGTACCCGGCCGGTGCAACTACCAATTCCGATTCGGGGGTCACCTCGGTCAGCACCATTTATCCCGTTCTCAAAACCATGCAAGAGACGGGCATGTTGCTACTGATCCACGGTGAAGTTACCCACCATGACGTTGATATTTTTGATCGGGAAGCCACCTTTCTGAGCGAAGTGCTGGCACCGATTGTGCGTGATTTCCCTGATTTGAAGATCGTCGTCGAACACATCACCACGGCGGATGCAGTCCGATTTGTGACACAAGCCGGCCCTAATGTCGCGGCCACGATCACCGCGCACCATCTTTTGTATAACCGTAATCACATGTTGGTCGGTGGGATTAAGCCGCACTACTACTGTCTGCCGATCCTCAAACGCAATACGCATCAGCAAGCCCTGATTCAAGCCGCGACATCCGGCAGCCCGAAATTCTTCCTCGGCACCGACTCTGCCCCGCATACCAAAGCCAACAAAGAAAATGCCTGTGGCTGTGCCGGCTCTTATACCGCGCACGCTGCGATTGAACTGTATGCAGAAGTCTTTGAACAGGCGGGTAAATTGGAATCTCTCGAAGGCTTTGCCAGTCATCACGGCCCGGATTTCTACGGCTTACCCCGTAATTCCGACACCATCACTCTGGTCAAGACCCCTTGGCAAGTGCCTGAAGTGATGCCGTTCGGCAGCGAAACCGTCGTGCCGATCCGCGCTGGTGAAACCATCGCATGGCAGGTCAAATCAGACGCTTGAGCCTGTTGAGCGGGCATAGGCCCGCGATATAATCGTGGAAGAGTATATTGGTATTGGTGCAATCCGCTCTTTTCGTTATACGATAACAGCAGGGGGAAGGAACGGACTGCACATCATGATGCTAGTGCCGCAGGCTTCGGGATAGACAGGGCCCATAGCAGAACGTTACAAATCACGCTAAACCGCTTGCTATATGCTTAATTTCTGTCCACTGACAATGTCAAGCAGTGCTTGATGAATCGATTTTCTGTCGACATCAGCAGCTTCTTGGCACACAAAAGCCGCCCCTTCCTCTGCCAGTATCTTCACAGCCTGAGGCTTACAGTTTTGCATAAAACTGAAGTGTGATGCACCTTTGATTGTTTGGTAAGAAAGTTGCCTCTGGTGAGTCGTGATATAAGGCAGAATTTGTAATTTTGGCGGAATCGTCTTATCCAGTTCTCCACCAACAATCATGGTTTTGGCCGATAACGTCTCTAATGATTGCGGCAATATAGCAGGAACATAGCCCGGCGCGATGGCAATTGCTTTTGTGACACGTTCATCCCTGTAGTCACCAGCGATCATCTGATGATCCGGTTGAGAAAGGCCATGGAACGCATTGCCGTAATACTTACAAGAGTCATCACGGTGTTGATGACAATATGTCTGATACCCCGAAATATCGAATCTGGCGCCGGCTAATGCCAGTGCAGTATAGCCGCCAAGCGAGTAACCGATGACTGTTATATTATCTTTGTCTATATGGTTCGCGTAATCACTTGAGAGGATCTGATCGATCAGGAAAGAGACATCGCGCGGTTGCTCCCACATTCTCAGGACACGCTCAGGCGTCGCTTGCCCTGTGGTATACCCCGGATGGTTCGCTGACACAACGAAAGCACCATTCTCAGTCAGGTAGCTCCCCAGCCATGATAGGTTCTTCCAGTTCCCTGACGTGCCGTGAACGAGAATATACAGCGGTAACTTCTTCCCCGTTGGCGGTGCGTCTTTGACCGCTTTAAATCCATAGAAGGCAACGTTTGCAGCGAAAACGCTTTCTGCTTCCGACATCGCGGCAGGATAGAAAAGCCTAGTCTCGATGGTCCTCTGCCTTTCAAGATCGTGGTAGTTTTCTTCAGCGATCCCTATCGTTGCCCAGCTTGCCGAGCTGAAGCAACACAGAACACATAAGATGATTTTTCTCATCATTTCCTTCATTCACTGATGTCAAAAGAAAAATATAACACAGTGTTAAAGTGTGCTGACATGTCAAACGTGAGAAAAGCGAAAATGGTACATTCATCAATGTATGACTATTTCAAGGATATCAGGATGAAGACTAGATTTTGTGAAAATTGCGGGCAGGACACTGAGCACAAAGAGGTGATGAAGCAAAAACCATCGAAATACGGTCAATCTAAAAAAGAGCAGTTCAAAGCATTTCTGGATGGTTTCTTTAGTGGTTCTGCCGCCTCTTTACCTGCTGGCGCGTCGTTGGAGTTAACCGACAGATATGTCGTATGTACGATGTGTGGTAAAGAAACGTTAGACAATCATGGCACTGCGTTTCAATAAATGACTGATCAGCCTTTGGGGATCCCTCAAGGAACAACTTTGATCTATATTCATGTTTAGTCTAACCCCAAATGTGATAGAAAAAATACAATGGAACGACAAGAAATCATGGAAAAGCTAGAGCGACTTGGTATCGAGAATGACCAGGCTCAATCTGATAAATCAAAGAAATATCTCAATATCAC